>JAFEGC010000076.1 GCA_018240265.1 Pseudomonadota bacterium
CCGCCATCCGCGCGCTGCGCGCACGGGCGCAGGCCGCGCTCGGCGCGCAGTTCGACGCGCACGCCTTCCATGTGCAGATCCTGGCCGGCGGTGCCATGCCGTTGGAGGTGCTGGAACGACAGATGGAAGGCTGGATCAAGGCCCAGCCGCATTAACCAGCGCTGGTTTTTGCGCGGGGCGTGGCTCGCGCGGCCGCCCGTCCCGGCCTGCGGCGGCGCGGCGTATACTGCCGCCGTCATGAGTCTCAAATCCTTTTACTGGCCGGCGCTGGTCCTGCTTGTCTGCGCGACGTTCGGCTGCGATCGGCAGCAGCCCCCGCCGCCGCCGCGCATCAAGGAGGTGTTCCATCTCAACAATTACGAGAAGGATTTCGGCTACGCCCAGGCCGTGCTCATCGACAAGACCTTGTACGTGTCGGCCTCGGTGGCGGCCGATGCCCAGGGACGCCTGATCGCGCCGGGCGACATGGAGGGCCAGCTGCGCGCCGCCTACACCAACGTGCAGCGCTCGCTGGAGGCGCATGGCGTGGGCTTCGAGCAGGTGGTGAAGGAATCCATTTATACCACCGACATGGACGCTTTCCTCAAGGCCAAGGACGCGCGCCTCGGTTTCTATGACAAGGATCGTTTGCCGGCAGCGACCTGGGTGCAGGTGCAGCGCCTGGTGGACCCGGGATTCCTGGTCGCCGTCGACGTAGTGGCCGAGCTGCCCTGAAACCGCATATGCGCAACGCCATCGACCGGAATTTCGAGCGCCGGCTGGCCGGGTTGATCAACTCGGGCCAGCGCGCGGTGCTGCGCGGCGGCCGCAAGGGCGTGGAAAAGGAATCGCTGCGGGTAATGCCCGATGGGCAGATCGCACACACGCCGCACCCCGAGGCTCTGGGCTCGGCGCTGACCCATGAGAACATCACCACGGATTTTTCCGAAAGCCTGCTCGAGCTCGTAACCCCGCCGTTCCGCGAAACCTGGGAGCTGGTGCAGTACCTGTGCGACATCCACCAGTTCGTCTACCGGCACCTGGGCGAGGAGTTGCTGTGGGCCACCAGCATGCCCTGCATGCTGCACGGGGATGACAGCATTCCGATCGCGCAGTACGGCCATTCCAACATCGGTCGCATGAAAAGCGTGTACCGTAACGGACTGTCGATCCGTTACGGGCGCATCATGCAGGCCATTTCTGGCGTGCATTTCAATTATTCTTTTTCGGATCAGCTGTGGGACGTGCTGGAACACGTGCTGGAGTCGCGCCAGCCACGTCAGGATTTCGTCTCGGCGCAGTATTTCAACCTGCTGCGCAATTATCGCCGCCACGGCTGGATCGTACTGTACCTGTTCGGCACTTCGCCGGCGGTGGGCGAGAGCTTTTTCGCCGGCCGCGAAACCTCCCTGCCGAAGCTCGATGCGCGCACCTACTACGAGCCGTACGCCACCTCGTTGCGCATGAGCGACATCGGCTATCGCAACAAGAACCAGGCCGGCATCAGCGTGTCGGTGAACAGCGTGGAGGAATACGTGCGCGACCTGGGGCGCGCCATCAATACCCCGTTCCCGCCGTATGCGCAGCTGGGCGTGAAGGTGGACGGTGAATACCGCCAGCTCAATTCCAACATCCTGCAAATCGAGAACGAGTACTACAGCTTCATCCGACCCAAGCGCGTGGCCGCCTCTGGCGAGAAGCCCACGCGTGCCTTGCAACGCGCCGGTGTCGAGTATGTGGAAGTGCGCGCACTGGACGTGAGCGCCTTCGATCCGGTGGGAGTCAATCAGAACAAACTGCGTTTCCTGGAGGCGTTCCTGGCGCTGTGCCTGCTCAAGGACAGCCCGCCGCTGGACACCGAGGAACAGGAGCGGCTGGATGCGAACCATGTGCTGGTGGGACGGCGCGGCCGTGAACCGGGCCTGACCCTGCAACGTGAGGGGCGCGCCTACCCGATGATCGACTGGGCGCGCGAGCTGCTCGATTCCATGCAGGGTATCTGCGAGCTGCTCGACCATGGCGAGGAGCACAAACCCTACCGCACGGCGCTGGAGCATCAGCGCGCCAAGATCGATGACGTGGCGTGCACGCCCTCGGCGCGTCTGCTTGCGGAAATGCGCGAGCAGGGCGAGTCGTTTTTCGAACTCGCGCGGCGCATGTCGCGCGCGCACAAGGATTACTTCCTGGACCTGTACCCGCCGAACGAACAGCGCCTGTCGGCGTTCAGCATGGCGGCGGAGGAATCCTGGCAAGCGCAGCGCGCCATCGAGGCGGCTGACAGGGTGGATTTCGACACCTTTCTGAAGCAGTACTTCAGCCGCTGAACTTCGCTGACGTGGATCCGGTCACAAGCTTTGATTTTGACATAATACCAATTCGTGAAACTGTGGCATGAGGCCCAGCATCCGCGTCCCTGGGTGTTATGTTCGGGACCCGATGAGCAGCGATAACCGAAATCCGATCGGCGATATGCCGGATGGCGCGTACGCGCGCCAGCTCGCGCAGGGCTTTCCTTGGCTGACTTTCGAGCCGGCGCTGGAAGCGGATTTCCGGCGCCGGTACCTGCAGGAGAACCTGCGCTACCTGCGCTTCAGCATGGCGCTGGGATTTCTGATGCTGGTGGCTTTCTCGGTCATGGAATCCACCATGCTGGGGCCGGGCGCGACGCATATTCCCAACCTGGTGCATTTTCTGCTGGTCGCGCCAGTGATGCTGGCCATGTTCTGCGCTACCTTCACCGAGCCGGGCAGGCGTCGGTTCGCGGTGCTGATGACGATCTCCAGTGCCATCGTCGGACTCGGTATCGTCGCCACACAGATCGTGGCTTCACATGCCGGTATCTCCATCCTGTTTCCCGGCCTAATTCTCGCCACGATCTACCTGTACCTGCTCACCGGGCTGACGTTCTATCACGCGCTCGCCGTCAACGTGATCGTCTTCGTCGCCTATCTCATGGCGGCCAGCGGTGCCGCGCTCGCGCCCAGCGAGTTCGCCTACAATTCGCTGTCGTTGTTCGCCGCCAATGCCATCTGCGCTTCGGTGGTGTACATGCATGAGAAGGCCGCGCGCACCCGCTTTCTGGAGGGTCAGCAGCTGCGCGACATGGCGGCGCGCGACGGGCTTACCGGCATTCCGAACCGGCGCATGTTCGACCAGCACATCCATCGCACTTGGCAGCTCGCGGTCAGCGAACGCCAGCGCGTCGCGGTGTTCCTGGTTGATATCGACTGCTTCAAGGATTACAACGATCGCTACGGACACCAGGCGGGCGATGAGTGCCTGCGCGCGGTGGCGGTAACTTTGAGCCAGTGCGCACGCCGGCCCCTGGACGTGGTGGCGCGCTACGGCGGCGAGGAATTCGCAGTGGTGCTGTACCAGGCCTCGCGGGATTATGTCGCCGAGGTGCTGACGCGCATCCAACGCTCCGTAGCCGAGCTCAACATTCCGCACGAGGCCTCGCGCGTCGCCACGCGGCTCACGGTCAGCATCGGCGCCGCCTACGTGCTGCCGGGTGCGAACCGCACTGCCGAAGGGCTGATCCAGCTCGCCGACGAGGCGCTGTACGCGGCCAAGGAACAGGGTCGCAATCGTGTGGTGGTGATGGAGGCGGAATACCAGAACCTGCAGACGGGGCGCTTCGAGCGCCGGCGCAACAGCGGCCGCGCCTGAAGGCGCTCAATCCGGGTAGATCGCGATCCGCGCCTGCGCACCTGCGTGTACGCTGCCGCGGAACATGCCCTGGCTGTTGAATTCCAGGCACAGCGCGCCGTTCCGGTCCACGGCGATGATGCCGCCGTCGCCACCGATGGCGGGCAGCTCGGTGTGGACCACTTCGCGCGCCGCGGTTGCCAGCGACTGCCCGCCATGGCGTATGCGCGCGGCGATTTCATGCGCCACGGCCAGCCGGATAAAGCACTCGCCATGACCGGTGGCGGAGACGGCGCAGCTGCGATCGTCCGCGTAGGTGCCAGCGCCGATGATGGGCGAGTCGCCGATGCGGCCCCAGCGTTTGCCCGTCATGCCGCCGGTGGAGGTGGCGGCGGCGAGGTGACCCTGTTGGTCGAGCGCGACGGCGCCCACCGTGCCGACGTGCGAAATGGTCAGCGGCGACACCGACGCATCGCCCGATAGCAGCCGTTGCAGTTGGTTCCAGCGGGCCTCGGTGCGAAAGTAGCCGGGGTCGACGAACCCGAAACCCTGTTCGCGCGCGAACTCCTCGGCGCCGGTGCCGCTCAGCATCAGGAAATTGGATGTCTCCATCACGCGCCGAGCGAGGCGGATGGGATTGGCGATGCGCTTCAAGCCGCAGACCGCCCCGGCGGTCAGCGTCGCGCCGTCCATGAGGGCTGCGTCGAGTTCATGGCCGCCCTCGCGCGTGAACACCGCACCGCGCCCGGCATTGAACAGCGGACAGTTTTCCAGCGCGACCACCGCCGCCTCGACCGCATCGAGGCAGCGGCCGCCGCGTTCCAGGATGACGCTGCCGGCCTGCAGCGCCTCCTGCAGACCGGCGCGGTACTCCCGCTCCAGACTTGCGCTCATTTCATGTCGCGGCAGGGTTCCTGCGCCACCGTGAATCGCCAATGCGTACATGGGTTTTCCTGCACGGATGCTTTTTTCAAGGCTATCATCATCCGCAATGAACGTGCCCATCCCTCCGACCTCGATCAAGAGCCTGCTCATCGCCAATCGCGGCGAGATCTCCATCCGTGTGATGCGCGCGGCCGCCGAGCTCGGTATTCGCACCGTCGCCATCTACTCCAAGGAGGACCGTTTTTCCCTGCACCGGACCAAGGCGGATGAGAGCTACCTGGTGGGCGAGGGCAAGGGCCCGATCGAGGCATACCTCGACATCGATGACATCGTGCGCATCGCGCTCGAGGCCAAGGTCGATGCCGTGCACCCGGGCTATGGCTTCCTGTCCGAGAGCCCCGAGTTCGCCGACGCGTTGATCAAGGCCGGCGTGCGCTTCGTGGGCCCCACGCCCGACACCATGCGCAAGCTGGGCAACAAGGTGCAGGCACGGAATCTGGCGCGCGCCGCGGGCGTACCGGTGATGCCGGCGACGCCGCCGCTGCCGGCGGACGATGCGCAGGTGTTGCGGATGGCCCGCGAGGTCGGCTTTCCGGTCATGCTCAAGGCCAGTTGGGGCGGCGGCGGGCGCGGCATGCGCGTCGTCGAACAGGAATCGCAGCTCCTGGAGGCCGTGGCAGTGGCACGGCGTGAGGCGCGCGCTGCCTTCGGCAAGGACGAGGTGTACCTGGAAAAGCTGGTGCGCCGCGCGCGTCACGTCGAGGTACAGATCCTGGGCGACGAGCACGGCAATCTGGTGCACCTGTTCGAGCGCGACTGCACCGTGCAGCGCCGCAACCAGAAGGTGGTGGAGCGTGCGCCGGCGGCCTTTCTGACCGAGGTGCAGCGCCAGGAACTGTGCGAGGCGGCGCTGAAGATCGGCCGCGCCGTGTCCTATCGCGCCGCCGGCACGGTGGAGTTCCTGCAAGATGCGGATTCGGGCAAGTTTTACTTCATCGAGGTCAATCCGCGCATTCAGGTCGAGCACACGGTCACCGAGTGCATCACCGGCGTGGATCTGGTGAAAGCGCAGATCCGCATCGCCGCAGGCGCCCGCATCGGCACGCCGCAGAGCGGCGTGCCGCAGCAGGGCGACATCCGCATGAATGCGCATGCGCTGCAGTGCCGGGTCACCACCGAGGACCCCGAGAACAACTTCGTGCCGGATTACGGCACCATCACCGCGTACCGGAGCCCCGCGGGCTTCGGCATCCGGCTGGATGCCGGCACCGCCTACGCCGGCGCCATCATCACCCGCTACTACGACTCGCTGTTGGTGAAGGTCACGGCTTGGTCGCCCACGCCGGAGGAGACCATCGCGCGCATGCATCGCGCGTTGTGGGAGTTCCGCATCCGCGGCCTGGTGACCAACCTGCGCTTCCTGGACCAGCTCATTATGCATCCGCGCTTCGTGCACGCCGAGTACACCACCAAGTTCATCGACGAAACGCCCGAGTTGTTCGTGATCCCGCGCAAGCGCGATCGGGCCACGCGGCTGCTGAACTTTCTCGGCGAGACCATCATCAACGGCAACCCGGAGGTCAAGGGCCGCGCCAAGCCGCGCCAGCCGGTGTTTCCGCGCACTCCGCGGGTCGTCCTGCCGCCGCCGCAGGACGGCACCAAGCAGCGGCTGGATTCGCTGGGGCCGGAACGTTTTGCGCAATGGATGCTGGCGCAGAAGCGTGTGCTGCTCACCGACACCAGCATGCGCGATGCCCACCAGTCGCTACTGGCCACGCGGGTGCGCAGCCACGACATGCAGATTATCGCGCCGTACTACGCCTCGCTCCTGCCGCAGCTGTTCTCGGTGGAGTGCTGGGGCGGGGCGACCTTCGATGTGGCCATGCGCTTTCTGAAGGAAGATCCTTGGGAGCGGCTGGCCGCATTCCGCGAGGCGATGCCGAACCTGCTGCTGCAGATGCTGCTGCGCTCGGCCAACGCCGTGGGTTACACCAATTATCCGGACAACGTGGTGCGCTACTTCGTCGAGCAGGCCGCCACGACCGGTATCGACGTGTTCCGCATTTTCGATTGCCTGAACTGGACGCCGAACATGCGCGTGGCCATCGAGGCGGTGCGCGAGACGGGGAGGCTGTGCGAGGCGGCCATCTGCTACACCGGCAACTTGTCCGATCCGCGCGAGACCAAGTACGACTTGAAGTACTACCTGGGGCTGGCGCGCGAGTTCAAGGCCATGGGCGCGCATGTGCTCGGCATCAAGGACATGGCCGGCCTGTGCCGGCCGCGCGCCGCGGCCACGCTGGTCAAGGCGCTGAAGGAGGAAGTCGGTCTGCCGGTGCACTTCCATACCCACGACACCAGCGGCATCGCGGCGGCCAGCGTGCTGGCGGCGGTGGAGGCGGGTGCCGATGCGGTGGATGGTGCCATCGATTCCATGTCGGGGCTCACCTCCCAGCCCAATCTCGGCTCCATCGTCGAGGCGCTGCGCCACGGCGAGCGCGATCCGGGCATCGACACCGAGAACTTGCGCCTGATTTCCGGCTACTGGGAGCAGGTGCGCCACGGCTATGTCGCCTTCGAAAGCGATATCCGTTCGGGCGCCTCCGAGGTGTACGTGCACGGCATGCCCGGCGGCCAGTACACCAACCTGCGCGAACAAGCCCGCTCGCTGGGCATCGACGATCATCGTTGGCCGGAAGTTGCGCATGCCTACGCACAGGTGAACGAGATGCTGGGGGATATCGTCAAGGTCACGCCCACTTCCAAGGTGGTGGGCGACATGGCCATCATGATGGTGACCAGTGGTCTGACGCGCGAGGCGGTGCTCGACCCCAAGGTCGAGATCGCTTTTCCGGAGTCGCTGGTGCAGTTGATGCGCGGCGATCTCGGGCAGCCCTACGGCGGCTTCCCGCCGGAGTTCCAGCGCAAGGTGCTGCAAGGCGCGCAAGCCGTGCATCGCCGGCCTGGCGAGTTGCTGGCCTCGGCCGATCTCGCCGGCGCGCGCGCCGCCGCCGAAGCCAAGTCGGGACGGCCGCTCAGCGCCACCGATCTCGCCTCCTACCTCATGTATCCAAAGGTATACCTGGATTATGCTGCAGCGCGCGCCGACTACGGCGATCTGTCCACGCTCCCCACCTCGGTGTTCTTCTATGGCCTCGATCCGGGACAGGAGATCAGCGTCGATCTGGAGCGCGGCAAGACGCTGATCGTGCGTTACGTTACCACCAGCGATCCGCACGATGATGGCACGCGCAGCGTGTTTTTCGAACTGAACGGCCAGCCACGCTCGGTGCGCATCGCCGATCGCGGCCAAGTGGCCAAGCGCCCCCCGCCGCGCAAAATCGAAACCGGTAATGCTGGCCATGTCGGTGCGCCCATGCCCGGCACGGTCGGGACCGTCATGGTCCACAGCGGGCAAAAGCTGGCGCGCGGTGATGCGCTGCTGACGCTGGAAGCGATGAAGATGGAGACCACGGTGCGTGCGGAGCGCGACGGCGTGGTCAAGGAAGTGCTAGTCAAGCCGGGGCAGCAGGTGGACACCAAGGATCTGCTGATCGTCATCGAATAGCATTGCTGGCGCGCCGCATCCCGACGCCACCAGGCCCGTGCGCCGATCAGCGGCACGCAGACGACGGTGCCGATCCGGCTGGTATTCAGAGCGTCGCATTGCACGAGCACCACGGGACGGCGATAGCCGGGAGCGGAACCAACCGGCTCGCCGAGATCAGCTCGCCAAATTTCTCCCTGTCCGATTACCACCCGGTCTTCTCCAAAACCTGCATGCCGGCGGCGAGGCTGAAAGCCTCTGGCTCAGGTCCGATATCCTTGACCACATCGTTCATCAGTTCGGTGACGCGGTCCGGAGCATGTTGTCCAATAAATTCTCAGAGCGCCAAGCTGTAGATCTCGCTTCTCGATTTCTTCAATCGTCTGGCGAGTGCCTCAACTTCGGCGAAAACATCATCGGGAATGGAAGCAGCCACGTTCATACCTTCAGTACTACCAAGGTGCGGAGTGACTGTCAAAGCAGCGAAACGGTGATGACTGCGCCGGCGTCAGGTCGTACGCTTCGCCGGATAGGGTGTTCCGTCCTTTTTCGTATAGCCCTCGGGCGTGAACAGCATGTCGATGTCCGAGTAGCCGCCGCCGGTGTTGCGCGTCTTGCCGCTGCCGACCACGATGAAGCAGCAATCACGGTCGCTCTCGTTGATCAGATGATGGCCGTTGGTGCCGCCCTTGGGCCACGCAGCGACATCACCGGGACGCATCGATGTCCTGCCGTCGTCCTCGATCAGCACCGCCTCGCCGCTGATCATCACCAGCAGCTCATCCTCGCCATCGTGCCAGTGGCGCTGCGAAGACCAGGCTCCAGGCTTCAGCACGACATGGCTCGCGGTGAAGTCGGTGAGACCGGTGGTGGGCGCGAGGCGGCGATACCAGCGACCCTTGACAGCCGCATCGAACGGCGGCGGATAACCGGTCGCGTTTGTCTGCGCAATGGCGTTGAGGTCGATCTTGGGCATGGGATGAGCATGACAGATGCAATCTTTCGCGCCAAGACCCGGATCGTGGGATCCCTGGTCAGCGACGGCGGCGCCCCGGGATTTCATGCGCTGCCGTGCGGGCATACGATGGCGACTTGCTGGTTTTGCCGATCCGTGGCCACACTGTCGCCGATCGAATCGAAGCGATTTCTTGCGCCGCTCGGCCAACCGTTTGCTCCGAACGTGGCTCTTCGTCGTGCCATGAAACGAGGTGACAAGCTCGGCGTTTAAAGTGGCATTCGCCATACAAGAGCTGGACACGAAGCAGCACGATCGTGCCGGGTTTGACTGCGGCGTAGAGCCACTCAATCGGTACCTTAAACAACTCGCCGCCCCACATCGCGGCAAGGGAATCGCGACGACGTTCGTTCTGGTCGATTCCGATCAGCCAGCCAAGATCCTCGGATACTACAGCCTGAGCGTGGCTACGCTGCTGTTTGAGCAACTGACGGATACCGATCGGAAGGGTTTACCCACGTATCCGATGTGTTCCTGCCGAAGCTGCATTTGCAAAGCTCGACGCCATTCTGAACAAATGACACCGGAAACTCATCCGGCCGCCGTAGCCGAGCTTGCGGTTGCGGTGATGGACGGCGTTACTCTGGCCGTCGCTCATGTCCAAGGTTATGCGTGACGGCGTCAACTGCAATGCCTTCCCGAGAGCAGAATTGTGCCTGCACTACGTGGTCGCTAGACTAGTTGTGCGGCTACTGGCAGGGATTTCCCTATGAACCACACCGGTCAATGCATGTGCGGTGCCGTTAGCCGGTTCGATCTAGCTCTAATTGTTCCCTGTCGTGTCTGTATTCAGGGGAGATGTTCATGAAATCTGCAATCACCCGTGCTGTGTGCGCATTCGTTTCTGCGCAGATATCTTCGACTGGGTTGGCGATTGGAGGCACTTCCTTTCCGCAACGGCTGTTGGGTTTTGTGGATTCCGTTCTGCGCGGCATTGGGCAGGTGATGCTGCAGGACAATAGTTACACCGGCCTTCTTTTTGTGATCGGCATATTCTTCAACTCGATTCTTTTCGGCTGGGCGGTTCTGCTTGGGACGACTGCGAGTACCGCGACGGCCATGCTGCTTGGAGTCGATCGTTCGCATCTGCGGGCCGGATTGTTCGGGTTCA
>JAFEGC010000077.1 GCA_018240265.1 Pseudomonadota bacterium
CCTGGAGCCCGGCCACCAGCACCACCACCGGACGCTGCGCGCGCAGGTTCAGCCCCGCGCTGGGCTCGCCCATCAAATGCGTCAATTCCTCGTGCACGATCTTGATGAAGGCCTGGCCGGGCGTGAGACTCTTCGCGACCTCCGCGCCCAGCGCGCGGGTACGCACTCCCTCGGTGAATGTCTTCACCACCGGCAGCGCCACGTCGGCCTCGAGCAGCGCCATGCGCACCTGGCGCACGGTCTCGGCGATGTTGTCCTCGCTGATCCGGCCGCGGCCGGACAGGGTTTGCACGGCCTGCGACAGCCGTTCGGTGAGACGGTCGAACATGCGAGGGATTATAAGGGGTTAGCGCGGGTCGCGTCGGTATGTCATGATCAATTGTGCCCTTCGCGTTCGTTTCGGTCCTTCTGTACGCGCTTGCCGCCTGGTCGATGCTCCGCAGCGTCAACCGGCCGCGGCTGTCGGCGCTGGCCTGGACCAGCGCCGCTTTGGCGCTGCTGATTCACTGCGTGGCGCTGGTGCACGCCCTGCGCACCTACGGTCCGTGGATGCTCGATCTGCGCACCGCCGCCTCGCTCCTGGGCTGGACCCTGGGCATGCTGGCCTGCGTGGTGGGCGCGGAGCGGCGCAACCGCGTGCTCGCCACCATCCTGCTGTTGAGCGCCGGTGCCGGCGCCGTGTTCACCGGCGGGGAGCCGAACTTCGCCGCCACCCAGCCGCCGAGCTGGGAACTGACCGCGCATGTGCTGCTGTCGATGGGCGCGGCAGCGTTGCTGTTCGCCGCGGCCGCCACCGCGGTGTTGCTGCTGGTACTGGATCGGCGCCTGCGTGACCGGCGTATCGCAGATCTGCCGAACTCCCTGCCGCCGGTGGATCAGCTCGAGGCCGTCCTGTTCCGGCTCATCGGCGCGGGCTTCGCGCTGCTGACCCTGGCGCTGTTCACCGGCTTCGTGTTCGTCACCAACCTGTTCGCGCAGCATCTGATCCACAAGACCGTGCTGTCGGTGATCGCCTGGGTGCTGTTCGGCGTGCTGCTGATCGGGCGCGTACGCTTCGGCTGGCGCGGTCGCCAAGCGGTGCGCTGGACCCTGTTCGGGTTCGCGCTGCTGGTGCTGTCGTATTTCGGTTCGAAGTTCGTGCTGGAAACCGTGCTGGGCCGGCACTGGGGTTGATCGTCGCAGCGCCATGGATGACTTTTCGCCGGCCTCGCTCCTGACCGCACTCGCCCTGCTGTTGCTGTTGTCGATTTTCATCAACGGCAGCGAAACCGCGTTGATGAGCCTGAACCGCTACCGCCTGCGGCACCGCGCCCAGGCGGGGGAGCGCGGCGCGCGCCTGACCGAGCGGCTGCTGCGCCGACCGGACCGCCTGATCGGACTGATCCTGCTGCTGAGCACGATCGTCAACGTGATCACGCCCATGCTCGCGAGCTTCATCGCCTTTCGCATGGGCGGTGACGTGGGCGTGGCCGTGGGCGCGGTGCTGCTCACGGTGATCACGCTGGTGTTCTGCGAAGTGGCGCCCAAGACCTACGGCGCACTGCACCCGGAGCGCCTGGCGATCCCGGCCGCGTACGTCTATCAGGCGCTGCTGTTCCTGTTCCAACCGCTGGTGTGGGCCACGAACCTGCTGGCCAACGGCGTGCTGCGGCTGCTGGGCGCTTCGGACCGGCAGGCGAGCCACGCGCTCAGCGGCGAGGAGCTGCGCACCGTGGTGGCGGAGGCCGGCGCCATGATCCCGCGCCGCCACCAGCAGATGCTGGTCAGCATCCTCGACCTGGAAAAAGTGACGGTAGAGGACATCATGGTGCCGCGCAATGAGATCGTCGGCATCGACATCGAGGACGACTGGGACGCGATCCTGGACAAGATCCGCCAAGCGCAGCACACCCGCATGCCGGTGTATGAGGGCGAGATCGACCGCATCATCGGCGTGACCCACATGAAGCGCATCGCGCATGAAATGGCCCGCGGCCGCCTGACCCTGGATTCGCTGGTGCAGACTGCGGTGGCGCGCGATGTCTACTTCGTGCCGGCCGGTACCCCGCTCAACACCCAGTTGCTGAATTTCCAGCACGGCAAGCGCCGCATGGCCTTCGTGGTGGACGAGTACGGCGACATCCTGGGACTGGTGACGCTGGAAGACATCCTGGAGGAGATTGTCGGCGAATTCACTACCGATCCTGCCACCATGATGCATCGGGACGTGCACACCGAGGACGACGGCACCTTCGTGGTGAACGGCAGCGCCAGCATTCGAGCGCTGAACCGCGCCATGCAGTGGAAATTACCCACCGACGGACCCAAGACGCTGAGCGGACTGATCGTGGAAACCCTGGAGAACATTCCCGAGGCCGGCACCACCTTGAAAATCGCCGATTACATGCTGGAAGTCCTGCAGGCCGCTGACAACGCGGTCAAGACCGTGCGGGTACGACCGCCCGCGCCGCAGCTTGCGTCCGCGGCTGCAAAGCCGGACGAGCAGGAGCCGGATCACAACATCGTCTGAGTGTTCCGCGCGAAGATAATGCCGCGCCTCACAAACTCTCCAGCGCCTCGCTCAACCGATGAATGCCCCGTACTTGCACGCCCTCGGGCGCCTTGCGCGGCGCGTTCGCCGCCGGCACCAGCGCGCGGCGAAAGCCGTGCTTGGCGGCCTCGCGCACCCGCTCCTCGCCGAAGGGCACGGGGCGAATCTCGCCTGCCAGGCCCAGTTCGCCGAACACCACCAGATCCTGCGCCAGCGGCTGATTCATGAGGCTGGAGCGCGCCGCCAGCACCATGGCAAGATCGGCGGCCGTCTCGGTCAGGCGCACGCCGCCAACGATGTTGGCGAACACGTCCTGCCCGTGCAGCGCAATGCCGCCATGCCGGTGCGCCACCGCCAGCAGCATGGACAGACGATTGGCATCGATCCCCACGGCCACGCGGCGCGGGTTGGCCGCGTGCGATTCATCCACCAGCACCTGCACCTCGATCAGCAAGGAACGGCTCCCCTCGCGCAGCACCGTCACAGCGCTGCCCGGCACGGGCTGTTCGTGGCGCGACAGGAACATGGCTGAAGGGTTTTTCACCTCGCGCAGACCCTCCTCCGCCATGGCGAACACGCCGATTTCATTGGCGGCGCCGAAGCGATTCTTCACCGAGCGCAGCACGCGGAAGCGGCTGCCGGTGTCGCTCTCGAAATACAGCACGGTATCGACCATGTGCTCCAGCACGCGGGGTCCCGCGATTTGTCCTTCCTTGGTCACATGCCCCACCAGCAGCACCGCCACGCCGCGGCTCTTGGCGAAGCGCACCAGTTCCGCCGTGCACTCGCGCAGCTGCGACACCGCTCCCGGCGCCGCCTCGATGCGCTCGCTGTACACGGTCTGGATGGAATCGATGATGAGCGCGCGCGCCTTGATGCTCTCGGCCTCGGCCAGGACGGATTCGAGGTTCGTCTGCGCCACCAGATTCGCCGCCATGCGTCCGAGCCCCAGGCGCCGCGCGCGCAGCGCGACCTGGCCCAGGGATTCCTCGCCGGTGGCATACAGCACCGGGCCCGCCGCGGCCAGCGCGGCGGCAGCCTGTAGCATGAGCGTGGACTTGCCGATGCCGGGATCGCCCCCCACCAGCGTCACCGACCCCTCTACCAGTCCGCCCCCCAACACTCGGTCCAGTTCTGAGGAACCGGTCACAAATCGATGCTGCTCGGCGGTGGCTTCCAGAGTAAGGCTCCGGGTGCGATCCGTCGTCGCGCCGGCGCGCGAGCTTGCCGAACGAGGCGCAAGCTCCGCCACCAGCGTATTCCACTGCCCGCAGGTCATGCACTGGCCCTGCCACTTCGGCGCGCTGGCGCCGCAGGCCTGACAGACGAACACTTCCTTCGACTTGGCCAGAATAGCCCCCTTCCGCTGACAAATTCGTGATGCTCGACTTGCCGGTATTTGGCCCCGATCACCTATACTTCGCAATCGTTATGTTCAACCTCCGGCCCGCATGCGTAAGTTCGGGATGATCGCCATGGCGCTGGGCGCCGTGATCGTGGTCATCGACCTCGCATTGCGCGCCATGTCCAGTTCGCTGACCTGGATATGGGTCATCGGCGCCGCCGTCCTGTCGGCCGGCGCGGTGGCCTTCCTGCGTGGTCGTCCCGCAACCCAGCCGCTGCTGCGAGCCCCGTCGCCACCCTCATCCATGCCGGGGCTGGAGACCAGCCGGCTGTTAGAGAATTTCGAGCAGCGCTTCGCCGAGCTCAAGAAGCGTGCCCCCAGCGCGGCGGTGCTGGATGAACTCTACGATCTGGGCGGCCAGCTGGAAAAGCGCAGCCGCGCGGCGCAGGCCGTTGCCGTATACCGGCATCTGGCGCGCCTGGATGCCGGCTTTCGTGATGTGGGAACGCGGCTCAAACGCCTGGTGGATCAGCAGGGCTCGGCCGCCCACGCCACTGGCGCCCCCGCCACGGTCCGCCCAAAACCTGCCCCATCCGCCACTCCTGCTGCCGCGCGACCTGCCGCGGGCGCAATGCCGGGCGTGGCGGGAGTTGCCACGCCGGGCGTCGCCACGCCGGGCGTCGCCGCGCAGGGCGTATCGGGCGAACTCAAGAGTCTGGGCCGCTACCGGCTGGAACGGGAAATCGGCCGTGGCGCCATGGGAACGGTATACCTGGGGCGCGATTCGGCCATCAACCGCCTGGTCGCGATCAAGGCCATTCCGTTGGCGCGCGAATTCAGCGACGGCGAGCTGGCCGAGGCGCGTTCGCGTTTTTTTCGCGAAGCCGAAACCGCCGGCCGGCTCAACCACCCCAACATCGTCATCATCTACGATGTGGGCGAGCAGGATGGCCTGGCCTACATCGCCATGGAATACCTGAAGGGTAAGCACCTGAGCGACTTCGCCGCACCCGCCACGCTCCTGGAGCCGCGCAAGGTGATGGAGCTGATGGCCCGCACCGCCGATGCGCTGGGCTTCGCCCACCGCCAGAATGTCGTGCATCGTGATATCAAGCCCGCCAATCTCATGTACGACCCGGCCTCCGACACGCTCAAGATCACCGACTTCGGCATCGCCCGGCTCACCGATTCCGGCAGCACCCGCACCGGCATCGTGCTGGGCACCCCGTCCTTCATGTCGCCCGAGCAGCTGGAGGGCCGCATGGTGAACGGCCAATCCGACCTGTTTTCGCTCGGCGTGACGCTGTTCCAGCTGCTCACCGGGCAATTGCCGTTCCGAGCCGATACCATGACCGGACTAATGCAGCAGATCGCGGAAAATCCGCATCCGCCGATCCGGGCGCTGCGTCCCGATCTGCCGGATTGCGTACAACGGGTGATCGACCGCGCGCTGGCGAAATCGCCTGACGCGCGCTTCGAATCCGGCGCGCAGATGGCGGCCGCACTGCAGGATTGCCGCCAACGCGTTCCCGGCGGCGCGCCATGAACAACGAAACATCAGCTGGGGATCGCCGAACAACATGAGTCTGCGCGGCAAAATCGCAAGCGTTGCCCTCACCGACACCGGCAAGGTGCGCGAACACAACGAGGACATGATCGGTGCGGAGGGCGACATCGGCTTGTTCGTACTGGCCGACGGCATGGGCGGCTACAATGCCGGCGAGGTGGCCAGCGGCATCGCCGTCAAAACCATCATTAGCCTGGTCAAGGAGGCGGCGCAGCGGGAGGATCTCAGCGTACCGGATTCCGAGAGCGGCCTGACCCGCCCCAGCATCATCCTGCGGGATGCGATTCACCGCGCCAACAAGATCATCTACCACACTTCCAAGACCCAACCCCAATGCGAGGGCATGGGCACCACGGTGGTGGCCTGCATGTTCTTCGACAACAAGATTTCGATCGCCCACGTGGGCGACTCGCGCCTGTACCGGCTGCGCGACAACCGCTTCGAGCAGCTCACCATGGACCACTCACTCCTGCAGGAGCTGGTGGACCGGGGGTTCTATTCCCAGGAGGAAGCGCAGCGGGCCACCAACAAGAATTATGTTACGCGCGCCCTTGGAGTCGAGCAGAATGTCGAAGTGGAGATCCACGAGGAACCGGTACAGAAAAGCGACTACTATGTGCTGTGCTCTGACGGGCTGTCGGACATGATCGAGGATGAGGATATTCACTTAACTATCAGCACCTTTAATGCTAATCTTGATACAGTTGCTAAACAGTTGATCCAGCTCTCCAACGACAATGGCGGCCGGGACAACATCTCTGTCATCATGGCGCACGTACAAGAAGCTTTCCCCGCAAAGCGTCGTTTATTTGACAAAATACTGGGATGGTTTGGGTAAGGGATCGGTCATTAGGGGTAATTCAATGGCACGCCTGCTGCTGAGCTTGGACGGTCAAGTACTGGCCGAGTACAACATGAACAAAGAGCGCTACACCATCGGGCGTCTGCCGGACAATGACATCCGGATCGACAACCCGGCGGTGAGCGGCCATCACTCGCTGATCATCAACATCCTCAACGACTCCTTCCTCGAGGATCTGAACAGCACCAACGGCACGTACGTCAATGGCAAGCTCATCAAGAAGCACGCCATGCAGCACGGCGACGTCATCACCGTGGGGCATCACCAGTTGCGGTTCGTCGATCAGCAGGAGAGCGACAACTCGCAGGAAGAATTCGAGAAGACCATGGTCATCACCTCCAGCTCGCAGGGCGAAGACCGCATTCGCCGCGTAGGGCAAGCGGTGGACCAGGCGGCCAAGTCGGTAGCTCCGCGCCGCCCCGCCGCGGCGTCGGCCGAGCCCAGCGCGGCCCTGCCCAAGGCGAAGCTGCAAGTGTTGAGCGGCGCCTTCGCCGGCCGGGAGCTGGAACTGACCAAGGCGCTCACCACGCTCGGGCGTCCGGGCATCCAGGTTGCAGCCATCACCCGCCGCTCCGAAGGCTACTTCATCGTGCACGTCGACAGCGGCAAAGAAAACGACTACCCGCAGGTCAACGGCGTACCCATCGGCCCGCAGGCCCGTCGCCTGAACGACAACGACGTGGTGCAGCTGGCCGGCGTGAAAATGGGGTTCTTCGAGAGCTGAGGCGCGAGCGGCCCGCAGAGCGAACCTTTCAGATGAGGTCCACCGCCACACGCTGGCTGATGCCGCACAGCAGTTCATAGGGCACGGTGCCGGCGCAGGAAGCCACCCGCTCCACCGGCAGCCCTTCGCCCCACAGCACCACTTCCGCGCCACACTGGATATCCGGTACGTCGGTGGTATCGATGCCGATCATGTCCATGGACACGCGGCCTGCCAGCGGCGCGCGCCTTCCCGCCACCAGCACCTGGGTATTGGAAATGACATTGCGTGGATAACCATCGCCGTAGCCCACTGCGGCGATGGCGAGGCGTGTCCGGCGCCGCGCCGTCCACAGGCTCCCATAACCCACGCTCTCCCCCGCCTCCAGGGTTTTCAGCGCGATGATGCGCGTGCGCAGCGTCATCACGGGCAGAAGTCCCAGGTCCGCGCCCAGCTTGTCTCCGAACGGCGAGACGCCGAACAGCGCGAGTCCCGGCCGCACCCAATCGCACTGCGACTGCGGGAAGGCGAACAGCGCCGCCGAATTGGCGACGCTCCGCTCGCCGAGAAGACCGGCGCAGGCGCGCTCGAACAGCGCCAGCTGCTGCAGCGTGCCGGGATGCTCGGGTGTATCGGCATTGGCCATGTGCGTGCACAGGCGCACCGGCTGCTCGACGCATGCCAGGCGCGCGAGCGCGGCCCGCGCCGCCTCGAACCGGTTGGGACGAAAGCCCAGGCGATTCATGCCCGTGTCGAGCTTGAGCCACACCGTGAAGCGCGCGCGGGCAGGCGCCGCGCGCAGAAGATCCAGCTGTTCGGCGCTGTGCACCACCAGGTCGAAGCGGCCCTGCGCGGCGCCCGCCAGCTGCTCGCAATCGAACACCCCTTCCAGCAGCACGATGGGTCGGGTAATGCCGGCGCTGCGCAACACCAGGCCTTCCTCGATGCGCGCCACCGCAAAGGCATCCGCCTCGCCCAGCGCCTGCGCCACCGCAGCGAGGCCGTGCCCGTAGGCGTTGGCCTTCACCACCGCCATGATCTTGGAGCGCGACGCCTGCCGGCGTATCGCCGCGAGGTTGTGGCGAAGCGCCGCGATGGAAATCGTGGCGCTGACCAATGCTCTCACCGAGCCCTCATCGGGCGCGGCGCCCCATCAGAGCACCCCTTCGGAATAGGACTCGGGCGCGAAGTTCTCGAACTTGGTGTACTGGCCAAGGAAGGTCAGCTGCACGTCGCCAATCGGACCGTTGCGCTGCTTGGCGATGATGATGTCGGCGATGCCCTTGCGCGTGGTGTTGGGTTCGTACACTTCCTCGCGATAGATGAGCAGGATCAAATCCGCGTCCTGCTCGATGGCGCCGGAGTTGTGGCTGACGATGCCATCGGCCAGCCAGCTGCAGGGGCCCGGCACGGTCAGGTCGAAGACCTCTTCCACGCCGCAGGGCTCCACCGCCACCACCCGGTCCCAGGCAAGGTCGGTGGCGCTGCCGCCGGGTGACGTGTCGGAGGAAGGCTCGCCCGCCGCTTCGGTTTCGGGTGCTTCCACCGCGAGCGCCCGCGCCGCCGCACCGCCGGTGGCACGCCGCAGCCGCGGACTTTCCGCATCCGCCGCGCCTTGCGGCATCAGCTGCTCGGTCAGCCGCTGCGCCGCGACCACCCACGGTCCAAAGGCGCCGATGCGCGCCAGGAACAGGCGCTGCGCGTCGGCGCCGCTCACGTCGATGGAATAGACGATGTGCCCGGAACGCGGCTGGGTGACCCCGCCGCGCGCCGTGATGCCCAGCCGCAGCAGGAGCGCTGCCACCTGCTGCGCCAGCCGCTCGCTCAGGCAGGAAAAGGACACGCGCACACCACTCCGTGCCGCCATGGCGTCGCGCACCTGGATGCAGCCGCCTGCTGCCCACAAGTGCTTCAGCAAATGACCGATCTGTTCATCGTCGAACTGGAACACCTCGGGCGGAAGCTGGCGCAGCTCAGCCTTGGTTTCGCCAAAGCCCAGCGCCGCCATCCAGCGGCCCGCGCCGGCCGGGCGTCGCCGCTGGGCGCCGCCTTCGCTGATCAGGTACTGCAAGCCCGGCCCCGCCCCTTCCAGGCGCTCAGCCTCACCGCCCAGACGACGCGCTGCGCGGGCCACTGCCTCGCCATTGACCTGGGAGCGCGTGGCATAGCGGATCGAATTCCTGGCGAAACGCCCCGCCGCCAGCAGATGCCCGAGCAGCACGATGCGATCCTCGCTCCAGCGCACCGGCTGGCTCAGCGCCGGCACGCGCCGCGCCAGGCCCATCTGATCGCCGGGGCCGATGTCCGCGACTTCCTGCCAGCCGCGGCTGGTGAACAGCCGGTGGCTGGCGGTGGCCGTAAGGCTCCGCCCACTGGCCAGGGTGATGCGAAACACGGCCTTGTGCCCCACCGACCAGATGCGATCGCTGCGCGCAGCGATGATTTTTTGATCGGCGTCCATGGCCCACACCTGGGGCGTGCGTCCCACCAGTTCGCGGATCGGTACGCGCTGGCCGTCGGCCAGCCAAACCGGCGTATCGCCGGTGACGCACTCGCGCAGGTCCGACATCACCGGCTTTTTTTCCACGCGCTGTTCCACGCCCCGATTGAGCTGCGACAGCGCGATCACCGGCACCGACAGCTCCTTGGCCAGCGCCTTCAGCGCGCGCGAGATCTCGGAAATTTCGGTGGCGCGGTTTTCCTTGGTGCCGCTCACCTGCATGAGCTGCAGATAGTCGACAACGATGAGGTCGAGCCCACGCTCGCGCTTCAGGCGCCGGGCACGCGCGCGCACCTCGGTGGGCGTGAGCGCCGGGGTTTCATCCACGTACAGCCGGGCGCTGGAGAGCTGGTTCATGGCCGTGTCGATGCGCGGCCAGTCGTCCTCAGTAAGCCGGCCCGAACGCAAAGCAGCCTGGTTGATGCGCCCCAGCGAGGAGATCATGCGCATGGTGAGCGATTCGGAAGACATTTCCATGCTGAAAATGGCCGCCGACTTGCCCGCGCCCAGCGCCGCGTTCTCGGCGATGTTCACCGCAAGGGTGGTCTTGCCCATGGAGGGCCGGCCAGCCACCACGATCAGATCGCCCGGTTGCAGGCCTGAAGTCATCTCGTCCAGCTTGGTGAAGCCGGTGGAGATGCCGGTGAGCTTGCCGTCC
>JAFEGC010000078.1 GCA_018240265.1 Pseudomonadota bacterium
GCTGCTGAACCGCTGGCTCATGTATCAAACGCTGGCCTGCCGCCTGTGGGCACGCGCTGGGTTTTACCAGGCGAGCGGTGCCTTCGGCTTCCGCGATCAGCTACAGGATGTCCTGGCGCTGTGTCTGAACCGGCCGGCGCAGACGCGCGAGCACCTGCTGCTGGCCGCCTCGCGTCAGTTCGAGCAGGGCGACGTGCAGCACTGGTGGCTGCCCTCCACCGGCCTCGGTGTGCGCACGCGCATCGTCGATAATCGCATCTGGCTACCCTTCGTGGCCTGCCACTACATCCAGGTGACGGGCGATGCGGGCATACTCGATGAGTCGGTGTCCTTCCTGGGCGGGCCGCCGCTGCGTCCGGATCAGCACGAGGAAGTCACCGTGCCGCCGCCGGCGGACACCTCGGCCAGCCTGTTCGAGCATTGCGCGCGGGCGCTGGACATCAGCCTCGACATCGGGCAGCACGGGCTGCCGCTGTTCGGCACGGGCGATTGGAACGACGGCATGAATCGCGTCGGCATGCAGGGACGCGGCGAGAGCGTGTGGATGGCATGGTTCCTGTACGCCACGCTCCTGTCGTTCGCGCCCCTGGCCGAGCGGCGCGGCGAGCAGGAGCGCGCGCGGCGCTGGCGCGATCACGCCTTCCGCCTGCAACGCGCCGTAGAGCGCGAGGCCTGGGACGGCGACTGGTATCGGCGCGGCTACTACGACGACGGTACACCGCTCGGCTCCATCACCAGCGAGGAGTGCCGCATCGATTCCATCGCGCAATCCTGGGGCGTCATATCCGGCGCCGCGGATCCCGAGCGTGCCGGCCGCGCCCTGGCGGCGGTGGACGGTCAGCTGGTGAGTCGCGCCGATGCGCTGATCCGCCTGTTCACGCCGGCCTTCGACCGCGCGCCGCAGGACCCTGGGTACGTGAAGGGCTATCCGCCGGGCCTGCGCGAGAACGGCGGCCAGTACACGCATGGAGCGGTGTGGACGGTGCTGGCGTTCGCGCGCCTGGGCGACGGCGAGCGCGCCGGGGAACTGCTGTCCTTGATCAATCCCATTCTGCACGGCGCAAGCCGCACCGGCATCCACCGCTACAAGGTCGAGCCCTACGTACTGTGCGCGGATATCTACACCGCGCCGGGACACGTGGGCCGCGGCGGCTGGACCTGGTACACGGGTTCGGCCGGCTGGCTGTACCGCACGGCGCTGGAGGCCGTGCTGGGCCTGGAAGTGCACGGCACGGAGCTGCGCTTGAACCCTTGCATCCCGCGCATCTGGCGCGAATACGAGATCGACCTGCGTTATGCGGGCGCGGGTGAGGGAACCGATGAGGACGAGGCTGCCCGCGAAGACGACGTAAGCGCGAGTGGCGGGACGGGCGCCGCGGCGCGCGCGCCCACGCTGCACCGGATACGCGTGCGCAATCCGCAGGGCGTGTGCCGCGGGGTGCGCGAATGCCGCGTGGATGGCAGTGTGGTGCAGGTGGCGGAAGGCATCGCCGCCATCCCGCTGTTCGCGGACGGCGGCGAACACCTGGTCGAGATCACCTTGGGCTGAGCGCCACTTCGTCTTCGCCGAAGGTGGTGCACCATTCGCGAATCTGCTCGTCAGCGATATCCCGGGGCAGGCCGTAGCTCTCCTGCAGGCTGTCCATCAGCAGCTCGCGGTCGCCGTGCACGAACTCCAGCTGCTGGTCGCTGAGCTCGATCCAGTGGCGCTTGGCACGCACCCGGTAGTCGTCCCAGTGGATGCCGATTCTTTCCCATCGCATGACGTTCCTCCTTCCGCCCTCAGGCGCAGCGAAGTTCCACCACCACCGGTTCGAAGCCGCCGAAACACTCATCCAGCGCCCGCCGCCGCCGGCGAGAGGCTCGCCAGACCTTTGAGCATGCTGGTCAGCTCCTCGGCATGCTCCTCCTCGACTTCGAGGATGCGCTCCAGCATTCGGCGCGTCGTATGGTCGTGATCCTTGATGAAGTCGATCATTTCCCGGTAGGACTCGATCGCCACCCGCTCGGCGATCAAGTCTTCCTTGATCATGGCTTCGAGATCCGCACCCTCGCGATACTCGGAATGGCTGCGCGAAGTAAGGCCGTTGGGATTGAAATCCGGATCACCGCCGAGCTGCACGATGCGCTCGGCGATCTGGTCGGCATGCTGCTGTTCCTCGGTGGCATGCTCCATGAATTCCTTCTTGATGGCCTCGGCCAGCAGGCCTTCGGCCATGAAATAGTGGCGCCGGTAGCGCAGCACACACACCAGCTCGGTGGCCAGCGCCTGGTTCAAAAGGCCCAGCACTGTTTGCCTGTTGGCGCTGTAACTCGGCGTCACCGCACCCTGTTCGATGTGCTCGCGCGCGCGACGGCGCAGCGCCGCGATATCGCTGAGGAAGGGCGTGGCGGCATCGGCCTTGCCGGAAGCAGGGGATATGTTCATGAATGAGCTCCTCGAACGTTGATCAATCGCGCGACCACGATCTTGGCGATCGCGCTCACGGGCAGGTATCGAAGCAATTGGCGCGCGCGCGTGGGCGAGAGCGCGAACAATGCCAGCGCGAGCACAGCGAGCCCCCCCGGGCCGGCGCCGCGCGACAACAATTTCATGGTCATGCTGCGCGGAAACTCGCCGTGGCCGCGTGCGTCGCCATTGCCGCGGCGGCCGCTGCCTCGGCCGCTGCCGTGTGCGCCGTCCTTTTCAGGCTGCAACAGTTCCACCAGCTCCGCCCGGCTGCGTGCCAGACGCGCCTGCGGCGATTCCGTCGGCAGAAGTGGCGTGCGATCAGTCATGGCGACGTTCCCGGTGAGGACGGGGCACGTGCGGCGGCGGACCGTTTGGCCGTGGCGAAGCAGCCGCGTGCGGTGCCCCTGAGGCGGCATCGCCTCGGGAGGCTGTGGAAGGCTGTTCCGGCGACGCGGCCACGGGGTGCTCGCCGCCATCCAGCAACTGATCCAGGATCACCCGGTCCTTGCGCCATTCCTGCGCGACGCGTCCGAACATGGCATCACCCTGTGCGGACCGCGGTCGCGCCGACAACAGGCCGATCACCGTCACCACGAAGAACACGCCGAGCAATGCGAAAATGGCGTGCAGACGGTACGGCGTATCCCAAAACGCCGCCACCACCGCCACGCAGATGAGCACCAGCGAGAACAGCGCTCCCAACACCGCCACCAGCAGGGCGAGCAGCCTTGCCGCCGAGCGGCGCTGGAACGCGCGCAGGTCTTCTCCGGCGAGTTCCGCATAGGCCAGAACGTGCCGCAACAAGATGGGAATCGCTTTGGGAAGCGACCACCATGCACTCATGGGCCGGTCAGGACCGGCGGGACGCGAGGAAGCCGATGGCCACCCCGACCAGCGCGGCGATGCCCAGGGCCTGCCACGGATTTTCGCGAACATAATCGTCGGTGCCTCCTGCCACTTCCCGCGCCCGCTGGCGTACGCGGTCGGCGCCATCGGTCAGCGCCTCCTTCACCGAACTCATCGAGTCGCGCAACCGGTCGCGCAGGCGCGCGACTTCTGGGTCGTTGAGATCGGCGACACGTGAGACGATTTCTTCCACATCGTCGATGAAGCTCTTGAACTCACCTGTGGCCGAATCCTTCACATTGCGGACTCGTTCCGCCAAATCTTCCTTGATCTTGCGGGCGCCGTTGCGCCCTTGGCTGCCGATACCGGCGACGTTCGTGCTTTCCATTGTTCTAGCTCTCCTGATGATGATGAGTGGATGCGAGTCTAATCGGGGTTCGCGTCACGCCCTGCGCGTCAGACTGAACAGGAACGTGATGAGTGCTCCGATCAGAAATATGAAAAACAGGATCTTCGCAATGCCGGCCGCCCCGGCGGCGATTCCGCCAAATCCGAACACCGCGGCGATCAAGGCAATGATGAAGAACACGACGGCGTAATGAAGCATAGTCCTTTCTCCTGCGAACGCAACGTGGCGTGGCCATCTGCGACGGCCCTCATTGTGCGCGGCGTCACGAGCACGGCCAGTCGGTTCGCTGCGTTGGCGCGTGTAGGAATTTCCCGACGCATCAAACTCGTCTGGACAAGCGTGCCTCCGGTCCGCACACTCGATGCGGTGAAAATCTTCGGAATCACCTTCGACTACCCGCGCCGCTGGCCGCTCGCGATTCCGCCGCTCCTGCTCATCGCGTTCCTGGCTGGTCTGTTCGTGCTGGCGACGGAGGGTCAGTCGCGGCTGGAATCGGCCAACACCCGCGTGCAGCAGTCCGACTTGCGCGAACAGCGGCTGGCGGAATATCAGAATCTGATGATCGAAGCCGAGACCGCGCAGCGCGGCTATCTCATCACCGGCGACGAGCAGGACCTTGCCCCCTATCACCAGGCCGAACAGCACGCCGATGCGCTGCTGCATGCGTTGCGTCTGAGCTACGGCGACGATGCGACGGCCTTGGACCTGCTGCGCCAGCTGCGTCTCGCCACCGGCAAGAAGCTGGGCGAGCTGGGCATGACGGTCGCCCTCGCCACTTCTCAGGGCGGGCCCGCAGCCATGCAGCTGCTGCGAACCGGCGAAGGTCGGCGCTACATGGGTCAGATCCGTAGCATTCTGGCAACACTGGTCGCGCGTGAGGCCATCGAGCGCGCGGCGGCGACGGCACGCTGGCGCGCCGACCTGGTGCTGGCTCGCTGGATCAGCGGCGCCGGTGCCGTGTTCAACATCCTGCTGGTAATGGTGGCGGCGCGGCTGGTGCTGCTCGACATGCGCCGCCGCTCCCGGCAGGCCGCGGAACTGCGCACCCAGAAACAGGTACTGGAAGACCAGGTGGCCGCACGCACGCAGGAGCTCGCCGCACTGTCGACCCATCTACAGGAAATTTCCGAGCAGGAGAAATACGCACTGTCACGCGAACTGCACGATGAGCTGGGGGGGCTGCTGGTATCGGCGCGCATGGATCTATCCTGGATCGAGCGCAAACTGGGCTCGCAAGAACTGACCGTGATGCAGCGCTTCAAGCGCATCCAGGAATCCCTCAGCGCCGGCGTCAACTTGAAGCGGCGTGTGGTCGAGGAACTGCGCCCCACCCTGCTCGACAACATGGGCCTGTTCTCGGCGTTGCGCTGGCAGATCAAGGAATCCTGTGCGCGCACGGGCTTGAAGTACGTCGAGAAATATCCCGAGGAGGAGCTGCATTTGCTGCCCCAGGCCGCCATCGCCATTTTCCGCACCGTGCAGGAGGCGCTGACCAACATCGTCAAGCATGCCGAGGCGACCACGGTGGACATGGCGGTGGAAATCATGGACTCCGAACTCGTCATCCAGATCGCGGATGATGGCAAGGGCCTCTCGCCCGAGCGCTTGAAATCCCTGGGCTCGCATGGCCTTGCCTCGATGCGCCACCGCATTGAGGCTCTCGGCGGGAAGTTCGGCATCGACAATCTCTCCAGCGGTGGCGCGTTGGTGTCCGCGCGCCTACCGCTGGAGAAAATTCTCGACCGTGATCCCGCCCGCGTGGAGGCCGCTGCGCGGGGGTAAGAACCAACTCGCAGGTTTGCTCCGCGGCCCACGCTCCCTGCCGGGAGCGGCGCGCGGCGACAACGGTTGGCACAGCCGATTAGTTGGCGCGCGTCGTGCCGCGGAAGATTTCGCCCAGCACCTCGGGAATGCGGTCGTAGTCGCGTGCCTTGTCCAGAAAGTAGCACGCGCCCAGCGCCAACGCCGCGTTCTTGTATTCCGGCAAATCGTAGTTGGTGAGAATGATGACGTTCGGGCGCACCGGGGTCTTCGCCAGCGCGCGCAGCACGCCGAACCCCGTGCCCTGCTTCAAGTGCAGGTCGAGGATCATCACGTCCACCGCCTCGCGCTTGACACGCGAGACAGCTTCCTGCTCGTTGTCCACCGCGCCGACCAGATCGACATCGGCGATCTGGTTGATGACTTCCGACAGGCGTTCGGCCAACACCTTCGAATCCTCGACCAAAAGCACCTTGAGGGAACGGGACATGTCGAATGCGGTCAACATCGGGCGATCGGAGGCAACGCACAATACGTCGGCGTCATTGAATGATTCCATTGCGCAGGGCATAAGAAGTCACGTCGGCATTCGAGCGAAAGCTCATCTTTTCCAGGATGCGGCTGCGGTAGGTGCTGACGGTCTTGACGCTCAGCGACAGCTCGTTGGCGATCTCGGACACACCACGCCCGCCGGCGAGCTTGCAGAAAATCTGGAATTCCCGGCTGGACAGACGCGAATGCAGCGGCTTGTCCAGGTCACCGTCCAGATCCGCCACCAGCAGCTCCGCCAGCGAAGCGCTGACGTAGCGGCGCCCCGCCAACACCGTGTTCACCGCCTTGAGCAGTTCTTCGGGAGCACTGTCCTTGGCGAGATAACCGCTGGCCCCGGCCTTGAGTACGTTTACCGCGTACTGTTGTTCCGGCAAGCCCGACAGTACCAGCACCTTCACCTTCGGATAACCGATGTGGATGTGGCGCAGGATGTCCAAACCGCTGCGGTCGGGCATGAAGATGTCCAGCAGCACCAGATCCCATTCCTTGGCGCGCAGCTGATCGAGCGTCTCGCTCCCCGTGGCCGCCTCACCCATGAGCTTGATCTTGGGATCACCTTCCAGGAACTGCCTCAGGCCCGCACGAACCACCGCGTGGTCGTCGGCAATCAGGATTCGAACCACAAGAGCTCCAGTCGCGGATTTCAGCCGTTGACCAGCTGATGTTCGCTGCGCGCATATAGATGCAATTTGTTATACAACGTTTTGAGGCTGCAGCCCAGGGTGTCGGCGGTGCGACGCTTGTTGCCGCGATAATGCTGCAGGGTGGCCTCGATGAGCGAACGCTCCGCCTGGTCGATGCTGGACCCCACGCGGATTTCCAAGCGCCCGTCGGCGGTGGTCTGCTCCGGCCGATGGGTGATCAGCGGCGCCAGCTCCAGGCACCCATTGCACAGGATATAGGCGCGTTCCACACAGTTCTTGAGCTCGCGCACGTTGCCGGGCCAGTCGTGGGTCAGCAGCAGCTCGCGCGAGCTACCCGAGAAGCTTCGGGACGTGCCGTTGCGCGCGTTCAGCTCAGCCAGGAAGTGCTCGGCGAGCAGGACCACGTCCTCGCCGCGCGCGCGCAGCGGCGGCACTTCCACCGGAAACACCGCCAGCCGGTAGAGAATGTCCTCGCGCAGCAGGCCCTTGCGCACGGCCTGCAGCGGGCAACGGTTGGATGCGGCGATCACCCGCACGTCGCTGTCGAATTCGGTCACGCCGCCCACGCGGTAGTAGCGGCACATTTCCAGCACGCGCAGCAACCGGGTCTGCAGGTCCAGCGGCATCTCGGTGATTTCATCGAGAAACAGGGTGCCTCCCTCGGCCCGCTCGAACACGCCCGGGTGGGCGCGGGCCGCGCCGGTGAAACTGCCCTTCTCGTAGCCGAACAGCTCGGCCTCGATCAGCCCCGCGGGGATGGCGCCGCAGTTGATGGCCACGAACGGACCGCTGCATCGCTCACTGCTGGCGTGAATCATCTGCGCCACCAGTTCCTTTCCGGACCCGCTTTCGCCGGTGATCAGCACGCTGGCCTCGGTGGGTCCCACCTTGTCAATGAGGCGACGAATTTCCTGCATCGCGGGAGAGTTACCGAGCATCGCATTGCGACGCGGCAGGGTATCGAGTTCGAAGGTCATGTCAGCGGCAGTGGCGTTCATACGACGTACAACTCCTGTTCGATCCTGTAACCGTTACAGTCTGTGATAGGCATTCTTTCCGAAAGCAGCCCGCTGGGACCATGCGTGCGGGGCTGAAGGTCGCTTCGGAATTCACGAAAACGGCTGTCGGTGTTTGTCCTACACGAGACACCAATCTCTTGAATCCCTTTGGGGGGGTGCGGCGCATCCTTCAGCCGCCGGTCCCGTTCCGCCAACCCTGACACGATGGTTGCCGTGCACGATGACCGCCGTGCTTGCCGCGTGAGCTCTATGTTTTCGATCACTGCCGGAGTGCCTCCTCGTTGAGCGGGCGTCCGGCGCAGGGGCTTGCCTCAGCGCTCGCGCCCGTTCCAGCGCTCGCGCAATTCCGCTTCGGCGTCGGGGAACAGCCCTGATGTCTCGTGCGCCGTATCCGGCTCCTGCGCATCCGCGGGCGCGTGCAAGGCCGCTCGCGCCAAGCGTTGCAGAAAGTTGCTCCACTCGCGGCGATTGAACAGCGGACGGGCGTCGTCCACCGCAGCATGATCGAAGGACCAGAATTCCAATTCCATGCGCGGATGGTTGCCGACTCGCCGTTGCGCTACCATCGGTCGATGGCGTAAGTTCCTGTCGGTTTCGGGCCTACGTCCCTTCACCTTCACGCCGCTTCGGCGCATGATGCGTCAACAGGCCCCAGCGGGCGCCGGTAAGAGCGCGCAACGACCAAGGCAGAGGGCATGCCCATCGTCGAACACGATCCGTGGCGGGATCAATACTTCGCCGGCATCGCCTGCCCGGATGATGTGATCATCCCCACTGACGATCCACTCGCCTATTCGCTGTTTCCGCAGCATCGCTGGGTGTACGACAAGCTGCGCGTGGCGCGATCGCAAGGATTCATTTGCGGTCGGCGGGATTCACCGCCGCCGCAATACCCGGTATTTTGCAAACCCGTCATCAACCTGTCCGGGATGGGCATGGGCATCCACGTGCTGCGCAACCATGAGGATCTACGCGAGTTCTGCCTGTCCGGTCATTTTTGGATGCCGTTGTTCGAGGGCGATCACGTCAGCACCGACATCGCGCTGGTGCGCGGCGAACCGGTGTGGTGCCAGCACACCCACGGCATTCCCGGCGAGGCGGGCACGTTCGATTACTGGGTGATCGAAACGGCCCGGCGCGAGACCTTGATGCACACCTGCCAGAGCTGGGCCCGCGAGCATCTACGGCAGTACACCGGGCTTGCGAACATCGAGAGCATCGGCGGGCACATCATCGAAGTGCATCTGCGCTTCTCCGATCAATGGCCGGATCTGTACGGCGCCGGCTGGTTGCAGGCGATGGTGGGGCTGTATGCGCAAGGCCATTGGCAATTCGACGATGCCGGCCGGCGCGACGGTTACAGCGTGGTGCTGTTCGGACCGCATGGCCGTCGCTACGCACATCCGCTGCCGGCGCTGGTGCGGAACATCCTCGGCCGCCCCGGCATCAGCAGCGTGCAGATCACGTTTCACGAGAACCGGCGCGAGGAGGAACATGCCATGCCCCCCGGCGGTTTCCGGCTGGCCATTGTCAACTGCTGGGATCTCGAAGCCGGCCGGCGTGCGCGCGAGGACTTGCGCGCGGAGTTTCAGCTCAAGCGGCCGTAGTCATTGTAAATGTCGGGATCGTCGACTTGCCCCGGATAAGGATGGGGAAATCCGTCGGCGAGCAGGAACTGCTCGATCGTGATTCCCTTGACGGCGGAGGATTGAAACTCCCCGCCACCGATGACGAGCAGCTTTCGTTTGGGAAGCGTCTTCGCAAACCATACGAAGTCCAACGGACCTGATCGGCCCGCTTTGACTTCGTAGAGGTTCTCGTGGACATCGACGAAATCGATTTCGTGCTGCTTCGAAGCCCAATACCAGAGAGCTTCGGGATCCTCAGCGCCGGCGATGCATTGCCGCCGAAAGAGTTCCTGAGCAACGAGCCACTCGATCCACTTTGCCCTCTCCTGCGGCGCAAGAGCCTCAAAGTCACTGACATGAGCCATTCTGTTCGGGCTGAACGCAAGCGCGACGGCCAGATTGACGAAATGGAACTTCGCCGGCCTGCGCTGCAGCGGCACACGTTTATCGGCATCCCATTGATGTGAAGGGACAACTGCCAGCAGATCGGATAGCTGCTCAATATATTCGGCGGCAATCGTGTTGTTGGCAAGACCCGACTCGCGCGCGAGCTTGAGATACCCCGTTCGCGAGCCGCCTTGGACGAATAGCGTACGCATCAACGCGAGCAGGAACTGTCGCGACCGTCCGCTTCTGACGAGCTCACCGATGACCCAGTCACGAATGATCTCGAAGAAATATTCCGGTATTCGTTCGCGCTGTCGAATTTCCATCGCCGCAATCGGCGACCCACCGCTCAGCAGGTAGGCTTTCCACGCATTCTCGCCCAGCTCGTCGTGAAATTGTGCGTGGAAGTCCTTGTACGACACTCCCGTGA
>JAFEGC010000079.1 GCA_018240265.1 Pseudomonadota bacterium
TGTCATCCCCTCCATGGATCACGACGCCACCACGCGCGGCGCGCGGCGCGTGCAAGTCACGCCAGGCGAGCAGATTGCACAGCACGAGATTCTCGAAGTGCGCGGCGCCGTTTCGCCGCGGGCAATGTCCAGCCACCGGCTCGCATCCGCGTCGAAGAACCGGTCCCAGATGCCTGTCGACGCCAACCCCAATTGCTCGCGCCGGGTCATGGGCCACAGGCGCAGGTAATAGGCTCGGCCGGCGAGTGAATCCGCGACTCGCTTCATCGTCAGCAAATTCGCAGATCCGGTAAGCACGAATTGGCCACGCACGGCCGGGCGCTGGCGGTCGACCAGTGACTTGATGGCGAGGATGAGCTCCGGTTCGCGCTGCACTTCGTCGATCGTCATGCGGGCCTCGCTGCGAACGAATGCCGCCGGATCCTGGCGCCACCTTGAGCGCGACGCTTCCGCAGTTGCCGGGCGCGGCTCGGGCGCGACGGTGTTTTTGTGCTAAATTTCCCTCCCTTCCTCGACATCCGGTAACCCTCCATGCCCACCAATTCCGAACTGTTCGAACGTCGTCGCGCGGCCGTACCGCTCGGCGTGTCCAATGCCACCACCGCGTTCGCGGCGCGGGCCGAAAACGCGGAAATCTGGGACGTGGAGGGTCGCCGTTACATCGATTTTGCCGGCGGCATCGGCGTGCTCAATGCCGGGCACCGTCATCCGCAGGTGCTGGCGGCGGTGCGCGAGCAGCTCGACAAGTGCATGCACACCTGCTTCCAGGTCATGCTGTACGAGCCCTACGTGGCGCTGGCGGAACGTCTTAACAAGCTGGCGCCCATCGCTGGTCCCGCCAAGACCATGCTGGTGACCACTGGCGCCGAGGCGGTGGAGAACGCGGTGAAGATCGCGCGCGGCGCCACCGGGCGCTCGGCGGTCATCGCCTTCAGCGGCGCCTTCCATGGCCGTACTTTCATGACCATGGCGCTCACCGGCAAGGTGGCGCCCTACAAGCAGGCCTTCGGACCCATGCCGGCCGAGGTGTTCCACGTGCCGTTTCCCATCGAGCACTACGGCGTCACGGTCAAGGACAGCCTCAAGGCGCTGGAAACGCTGTTCAAGGCCGATGTGGCGCCGACCAGCGTGGCGGCCATCATCATCGAGCCGGTGCAGGGCGAGGGTGGCTTCCATGTGGCGCCGGACGAGCTACTGGTGGCACTGCGGCGCCTGTGCGACACGCACGGCATCCTGCTCATTGCCGATGAGGTGCAGAGCGGATTCGGTCGTACCGGCAAGCTGTTCGCGCTGGAGTATTCCGGCGTGCGCGCCGATCTCTTGGCCGTGGCCAAGTCCCTGGCCGGCGGCATGCCGCTGGCCGGCGTGATCGGCCGCGCCGAGATCATGGACAAGATCGGACCGGGCGGCCTGGGCGGCACCTATGCCGGCAACCCGCTGGCCTGCGCGGCGGCGCTGGCGGTGCTGGACGTGTTCGAAAAGGAAAAGCTCCTCGACCGTTCGGTGGCGATCGGCGCGGCCATCCGTTCTCGGTTGCAGGGCTTTGCGCAGCGTACTGATCTCGTGCCCATCGCCGCCATCCGCGGCCGCGGTGGTATGCTGGCCTTCGACGTGGTGAAGCAGACCGGCACGCACGACCCGGATGCCGATGCGGCCAAGGGGGTGGCGGTGCGCGGTTTCGAGCGTGGCCTGATCCTGCTCACCTGCGGTGTCAACGCCAATTCGGTGCGGGTGCTGGTGCCGCTGACCGTATCGGACGCGGTGCTGCAGGAAGGTCTGGATATCCTTGAAGGGGCGCTCAAGCGCGTGGAGTGAAAAAGGGTAGGATCATGAGCACGAACGTGAAACAGCTGATCGAGGCCGCCGATGCGGCCGTGCCGCGCATCACCCCGCAACAGGCGCAACTGATGCTGGCCAAGGGCGATGTGTTGGTCGTGGACGTGCGCGATGCGCAGGAAGTGGCACGCGATGGCAAGGTGGCCGGCGCGCTCAACGTGCCGCGCGGCATGCTCGAGTTCCGCGCCGACCCGGCCTGCCCGTATTACTACGCGCAGTTCCGCAAGGACTGCCCGGTCATCGTGTATTGCGCATCCGGCGGACGCTCGGCGCTGAGCGGCAAGACGCTCAAGGACCTGGGCTACCAGCAGGTGTTCAACCTGGGCGGGTTCAAGAGCTGGGTGGAAGCGGGCGGTGCCGTGGACAAGCCTGTGGGCTGAGCCCGGGGAGACGGCACTCCGGTCGAGACAGCGCGGCTTCGATCAGCGAGCCATCAGGCCTGACGAGGTGCCATGATGCCTCGATGTCAATGTGCGGGCGCCGAAGCTGCCGGCGCATTTCCCGCCAGCGCCTGGAACAGCGCCGCGGTCGACGTAAGGCGCTGGGTGCGCGCCACCGCCAGCGCGGATTGCGCTTGGAACCAGGCCTTCTGCGCCTCGATCAGTGCAAGATACGACTCCGCGCCAAGCTCCGCCTGGCGCTGCACGATGTCCAGGGTTTGTCGCGCGGTTCGTGCCGCGATCTCGCATTGGAGCTGCGTTTCGGCGGCGGCGCTGAGCGCCTGCAGGCTGTCCGCCACGTTCTGATACGCGCCGAGCACGGCGAGCCGGTATTGCGCGCCGGCCTGATCTACTGCGGCGAGTGCGGCGCGGCGCCGGTGCCGGGCGGCGCCTGCGTCGAATAGCACCTGGGATAGCGACACCGCTCCCGACCAGAAGCCCGTGCCGGATTGAAACAGCGTGCCCAGCGAGGTCGCCGTGCTGCCGATGTCGCCGGTGATCTCGATCTGTGGCAGGAGCGCCGCGGTCGCGACGCCGGCCTGAGCGGTGGCCCCATGCAGTGCGGCCTCGGCGGCGCGTACATCGGGCCGGTGTTCGACCAGTTTCGCCGGTACGCCGAGCGGCACGTCGGCCGGCAGCACCAGCTGGTCCAGCGTCAGCGCATCCTCAGCCCAGGACTCCTGTGGGTAACGACCGGTGAGCACCGACAGCCAGTGCCGGGTTTGTTCCAACTGCAGGCGCAGCGGAGGGAGCGAAGCGGCGGTCGCGGCCAGGGCCGATTCCTGCGCCAGCACGGCAACGCCGCTGCCCGCACCCAGCGATTCGCCGCGGCGCTGGATGCTCAACGAATCCCGCTGCAACTCCAGCAGTTTCTGCGTCGCCTCGATCTGCGCGCGCAGGCCCGCGATCTGCAGCGCTGCGGTGACTACATTGCCCGTCAGTGTCAGCGAGGTGGCCTCGCGCTGCCAGGCGGCGTTCTCCGCGGCCGCCTCCGCAGACTCGACCAGGTGGCGATTCATGCCGAACACATCGGGCACGAACGACACGATCGCCTGAGTGTTGAACAGGGTATACACGGGTGCGCCGGACTGCAGCGTGCCCTGCACCACTTGCAAGGCGTCACGGTCGCGTGAGGCGTTGCCCTGCACGCCGACGCTGGGCCAGAAGGTTGCCCGCTGCGCGCGGGCGTATTCCACGGCCTGATGCAGCGCGGCTTGGGCTGCTTGCAGGTTGGGGTTGGCACGCTGCGCGGCTTCGACCAGCCGATCGAGGTCGGCGGAGCGGAACTCGTGCCACCATTCACGCGGTGCCTCGCTCCCCGGTAGCAGGCGCTGGTCCGGACTTGCCGGCAAGGACTCGGTTCGTTCGGCCGGCGGCACGTAATGCTGCACGGCCGGCGCGGCAGGGCGGTGAAACCTCGGGCCGACGCAGGCAGCCAGGCCCAGCGCGGCCGCAGCCAAACCGACGGCGCAGGCGCGGCACATGCTGCAGCGGATCGGGACACGCATCACGCGTCCCCTCCCGTGTCGACCGGCGGTTTGGGAGCGTCGGATCGCGGTGCGGGAGCATCTGCGCGCGGCGGGTGCGCCTGTTCCTCGGCCGAGTTCGGCGCGGGTTGGCGACTCGAGAAGCGCAGGATCAACGCTGGCAGCACCAGCAGGATCAAGGCCGGCGCCAGCAGCATGCCGCCCACCACCACCAGCGCCAGTGGCCGTTGCACCTGCGAACCGATGCCGTGCGACAGCGCCGCCGGCAGCAACCCGACGCAGGCCACGATGCAGGTCATGAGCACGGGGCGCATCTGCGTGCGGCAGGTGTAGGCTATGGCGGCCGCGCGCTGCATGCCGGACTTCAGACTCAAGTTGTAGAACGACAGCACCAGGATGCCGTCCATCGCAGCGATGCCGAACAGCGCGATGAAACCGATGGCAGCGGAGATCGAGAACGCGGTGCCACTGGCGTACAGCGCGAATATTCCGCCGAGCAGACTCATCGGAATGACACTGGCCGCGAGCAGCACATCGCGTAAGCTCCCGAAATTCAAGTACAGCAGCAGGCCGATGAGCAGCAGGGCGATGGGCACCACGATGCTGAGCCGGCCCAGCGCTTCCTGCAGGTTGCCGAATTCACCTACCCATTCCAGCCGATAGCCGGCGGGTAGAGCGACCTCGCGCGCGACGCGTTGCTGCGCCTCCAGCACCGCGCCGCCCAGATCGCGCCCGCGCACGCTGAACTTGATCGGCACGTAGCGCTCCTGCGCTTCGCGGTAGATGAAGGCGGCGCCGGATACCAGCCGCACTCGGGCGAGTTCACCGAGCGGAATCTGCTGGGTTCCGCCGTCGGGCGCGGGTGCCGCCACCGGGATGCGCTCGATGGATTCGGGGTCGCCGCGGTAGCGCGCCGCCAGGCGCACGATCATCGGAAAATGCCGGTCGCTGTTCTGCTGGTACAGATCCCCGGCGGCCTGTCCGCCAATGGCGGCCTGCACCACCGCATTGACATCGCCCGTGCCCAGGCCGAAGCGCGCGGCGCGCTCCCGGTCGACATCGATGCGCACCGTCGGTTGCCCGAGCGAACGGAACACCGCCAGGTCGCTGATGCCCGCCACGCGGCCCAGCACGGTTTGGATCTGACGCGCGGTCTTTTCCAGCTGTTCCAGATCCGGGCCGTAGACCTTGACCGAGTTCTCGCCCTTGACGCCCGAGGCCGCTTCCTCGACGTTGTCCTCGATGTACTGGGAGAAATTGAATCCGACACCCGGGAACTGTTCCTGCAGGCGCTGCGTCATGCGGCGCGTCAGTTCCTCCTTGTTCGTGCCGGGCGGCCAGGCATCGAAGGGTTTGAGCGGCACGAAGAACTCGGCGTTGAAAAAGCCGGTAGCATCGGTGCCATCGTCCGGCCGGCCATGCTGCGATACCACGGTCTGCACCTGCGGAAACGAGCGCAGCACCGCTCGCATGTGGTTCACGTAACCGTTGGCCTCCCGCAGGGAGATGGATGTGGGGAAGGTGGCGCGGACCCACAGGTTGCCTTCCTCCAGCTTGGGCAGAAACTCCAGGCCCAGTCCGTGCGCGGCCAGCAGCGCCAGCGCCAACAGCACCGCCGCGCCTGCAAGCATCAGCCGGCGGCGGCCCAGCGCGAAGTCAACGGCAGGCTCGACCCAGCGGCGCAGCCGCGCCATCAGCCAGGTCTCGCGCTCATCCAGCTGCGCCGGCAAGAGCAGCGCCGACAGCGCCGGCGCCACGGTGAACGTGGCGATCAGTCCGCCCAGGATGGCGTAGCCGTAGGTCTTGGCCATCGGTCCGAAAATATGGCCCTCGATGCCCGACAGCGTGAACAGCGGCACGAAACCGGCGATGATGATGGCGGCGGCGAAGAATATCGGCTGCGAAACTTCGGCGGCGGCGTTGGCGATGATGCCGTACTTCCTGCCGAAACCGATGGGCGTGCGCAGTTCGTGCAAGCGCGAGGGCTCGCGTCCGGCGTGTGCGCCGGATTCGGCCAGATGGCGGAAAATGTTCTCCACCATGATGACGGTAGCGTCCACCACCAGGCCGAAGTCGATGGCGCCCACCGACAACAGATTCGCGGATTCGCCGCGCATCACCATGAGCACGATGGCGAAGCTCAGTGCGAAGGGAATGGTGGCGGAGACGATCAGCGCGCTGCGCAAGTTGCCCAGAAACAGCCATTGCAGGATGAAGATCAGCAGGATGCCGGCCAGCATGTTCTCCAGCACCGTGTGGGTGGTGACGCCGATCAGATCGCTCCGATCGTAGTAGCTCTGGATGCGCACGCCCGGGGGCAAGAGCCCTGAGTCGTTGATGCGACCGATCTCGGCGCGTACCGCCGCGATGGTCGGGCTGCTTTGCGCGCCGCGCCGCATGAGCACGATACCTTGCACCTCATCGTCGATATCGTCGCGCCCCGCAATGCCCAGGCGCGGTTGATGGCCAGCGCGCACTTCGGCCAGATCCGCGATGGTGATGGGTGTACCGTGCACATTGGCCACCAGGGTTGCGCGCAGGTCGTCGAGCGAGTGGATCAGTCCCACGCCGCGCACCACCGCCGATTGCGGCCCGATGTCCACCGTCTGTCCACCGACGTTGACGTTGGAGTTGCCCAATGCCTGCAGTACCTGAGCCAGGGACAGGCCGTAGCCCGCGAGCCGCGACTGATCGACCTCGACATCGTAGGTGCGCGTCAATCCGCCCCAGCCGGTGACGTCGATCACGCCGGGTACTGCTTTCAGGCGCCGCTCCAGCACCCAGTCCTGCAAGGTCTTCAGATCGGCCAACGAGAAGCCCCGCGGCGCGGTCAGCGCATAGCGGTAGATCTCGCCCACCGCGCTGGTCGGGGAGATCTGCGGCTGCGAGTTGTTGGGCAGTGCAGGGAGCTGTGACAGGCGGTTGACCACCCATTGCTCGGCCTGCTGGTAGGTGAAGTCGTAGGTGAACTGGATTTTCACATCCGACAGGCCGAACAACGAGATGGTGCGGATGGCGGTGACGTGCGGAATGCCCGCCATCTGCACTTCGATGGGGATGGTGATGTAGCGCTCGATCTCCTCGGCAGAAAATCCCGAACTCTGGGTAATGATGTCCACCAGCGGCGGCACTGGATCGGGGTAGGCTTCGATGTTCAGGACCGCGAAGCCGGCCGCGCCCGCGCCGAGCACCAGCACCAGGAGCGCCGCGATCAGCACGCGCTGGCGCAGCGCGAAGGAGACGATGGCGTTCACGCGCGAGTCACGGCGCCAGGCCGGCGGCATCCACCAACAGGGCGCCGCGGGTCACGATACGTTCGCCGGCAGACAGTCCACCGAGCACTTCGACGGCGGCGGCGGAGCGGCGTCCCAGCTTTACCTCCCGTGCGCTGATGCCCTCAGCGCCCACCACCCACACGCGCGACCCATCGCCGTCGCTCACCACGGCCGACTCCGGCACCGCCGGCGAGCTGCGCACATCACCCAGATGGATGCGCACCGTCGCCAGCATCTCGGGCTTCAAGTTCCCGTCGTGGTTGTCCAACGTGGCGTGCACGACCAGACGATGGGTGGCGGCATCGATGGCGGCCGCGACGAAGTCGAGCCGGCCGACGAGCCGCTGACCTGGGAGCGCTGCCAGTTCCGCCTCGATCCGCTGTCCCACGCGCACGTGCGCGGCATCCGACTCGCGCACATTGGCCCACAGCCAGACGCTGCCGGTATCGCTCACCGTGAACAGTGGTGTGGCATTGCCCGCTTGCAGGAACTGTCCGGGGCCTAACTCGCGGTCGGTGATCGTGCCGGCGATGGGCGCGCGGATCAGCGCCACGGTCTCGGTGGCGCCGGCCGAAAGCTGCCCGGCCAGCGCGGCTGCTCCGGCCGTCGCGGCCCGTCCACTTGCGCTGGCGAGCCCACTCGTCGCCTCCTGCTCGCCCGTCGCGGACAGCCGTTCGATGTCCGCCGCAGAGGCGCCGAGACTTCGCAGCCGCATGCGCGCTGCGGCATTGGCAGCCTCGGCCGTGGCCAGGTCGGCCTCGGCCTGCTCCAGGTCCTGGAGCGATGCGCCGCGCGCCTCGAGCAGGGCGCGCTTGCGCTGCGCAACGCTGCGTGTGAGGACCAGTTGCGCCGTGCTGCTGCGCAGGTCGTTCAACCCTTGCGCGTATTCGCCGGCATCGAGGCGCGCCAGGACCTGGCCGCGGCGTACGCGGTCACCGGCGCGCGCCAACACCTCGATCACGCGGCCTGTGTGGGCCGAGAACACAGGCGTCGCCCGTTCGGCATCGAAGCCAATGCGACCATCCGTGACGATGATGTTCTCGAAGCTGGCCGCGCGCACGGTTTCCACCGTGAGCGCGCGCTGCTGCGCGGGCGTGGGGTGGAAGATGCCGCCGGACGCCGTGGACGGCGCGTCCGCAGCCTGCGATAACGCGGGGCGTGCGTGCCACAGCGCGACCGCGGCGGCGGCCAGCAGCAGTGCTGCAAGTGGCGCCGCGTGCTGCCGCGTGATGAGTGGGTGGCCACCGGGCCGAGGAGAAGATGAAGGTGTCATGATGGGAAATCGAAACAGGGCGACGGATCTATGCGTCGGGAAACAGCACCTTTCCCGTCATCAGCAGGGCCTGAGCCACGGCCAGCGCAGCGAATGCATCGCGTATCGGAACCCGCGCAGTGCGTTCGCCGTCCGCCAGCGACAGGTACCACAGCGGCATCGACCATAGATAAGCCGTTCCCCAGTGCATTTCCAGGTCCACACCACCGATCAGGGTCATCGCCGCCATCGCCACGAGCGGCCCCCAGGTGTGGATGGTCCAGAATTCCCGGGCCGCGGTTGGCGCTGCCGCGTGTACGGCCGGCGGCGCACGTTCCGCTGGGGGCAGACGCGAGGCCATGAGTCGCCACGCCACCAGCACCACTGCCGCCGGCAGCAACCGCAGCGCTTGACTTGCGAAAAACCGCAGCAGGCTGTCGAGGCGTCCTGCCGGCCCCAGCGCCGCGCCCAGTTGCGTGCCGGCATAGGCGAAGGAGGGAAAGTGATGCCACACCAGCCACAGCAGGTGCGGCAGGCACAGTGCCGCCGCTACGGTGGCGCTGATGCAGAGCCCAAGCCACCGACGCGCAGATCCTGCGCGCACCTCGCGCGCCGCGAACACGAGATTGCATAGGATAGTTAGCGCCATCTGGTACTTGCACAGCAGCCCCGCCGCCCAGCACAGGCCCAGCGCCATCCACCACGACCAGCGTCCGGAGCGCACCGCCTGCCATACGCACAGCATCGAAGCGGCGGTGGCGCACAGCAGGGCCGTGTTGTGGTTGTAGTAATGCAGGCGCAGGGTGTAATAGCTGATGCAGGTGATCAGCGCGGCGCCGAGCGCGGCGCGCCTGCCGTCGAGTGTGGCGCGGCCGGTGAGCCAGGCGAGCACTGTGGTCATCAGCACCTGCAAGCCGCCGAGCGCGTAGGTCAGCGGGATACCGGCCGGCGCCACCTGCTCGAACAGCCACAGAATCAGCGTCGGCAGCGGTGGATGCTTGGCGTAGCCCAGCGCCGGGTGCTGCGCCCAGGTCAACTGTTCGAGATTGTCCGGCGGCGGCGCAAGGCCCAGCAACCAGGGCGCGGCGGCCCAGAACAATGCGAACGACAGCAGGTAGGCGAACGCCCAGGGCGTAAGGCTGCGCGCGCGGAAATCCAGCGACTGCACCAGAACCGACATCAGCCGGCCGCAAACGGCTGCAGCTGCACGTTCAGGCGCGCGCAGAGCCGCGGCCAGTCCGGTGAGGCGAGGAAACAGTATTCCGCTTCGCGCGCAGTGGCCGGCGAGCGCTGCCCGCGTGCCGGCAGCTCCGGATGGCACATGATGAGTCCGTCATGGGCGATGCCGCGCAGCCAGGATTGCATCGAACGCCCGAAGGCGCTCATGGACACAAGATCGTAGGCACCGGCGAAGTCGGCATTGACCGGCAAGGCGGCGCGCTCGATCAGAGCGTGCAGCGAGCGCCCGCCCAGTTCCTCGATGAACCGTCCTTTCAGGCCATGGGCGCCGCGAGCGCGGGTGGAACGGATGGCGACCGAGCGTCCGTGACGGCGCTGCAGTTCCTCGAGCAGCGGCTCACGGATGCCGGGGATCTGATGCACGTGGCAATGACCATCGACGAACGCCGGCGCATGGCCGAAAAGCTCCTGGAAGCGATCCAGTTGTCGTCGGATTTCCGCCAGCACCTGTGCTTGGTCGATGTTGCTCAGCAGGAAACCTCGCGCCAGCCAGCGGCGCAGGCTGGCGCGGATCGGGAGCGGTGCGAACTCGGTGAGATCCAGGTGCAGGCCGGCGCTCACCTTTGGCGCCAGCGCGCGCAATTCGCCG
>JAFEGC010000007.1 GCA_018240265.1 Pseudomonadota bacterium
GCGGTCAAGTGTTACAAACACCTCGCAACGACCATGCGCGCGACGGAGCAATTCCCCATTCTTAACTCCAGTCCAGCCTAGGCTATGAACGTGCAGCACTTCGGCGCCCACAAGGCTACCGACAAAGTCGAATGGAAACTGCTCGTCAAGCAACAGGCGCATCGGTTTCCACGGTCTTGTACGCTGCGTCTAGCACCGCTATGGCTTGCTCGCGTTTGACAGATGGAAACTGATGTAAAAACTCCTCAATCGTTTCGCCGCCTTCCAAATAATCAAAAAGCGATTTCACTGGGACTCGCGTGCCCACGAAAACGGCGATGCCGCTGAGGATTTCTGGGTCTCGATGTGTAATGCCGCTAAGGGTCTGCATGAATGAGCTCCTGCGCAGAGGCGGAGTATAATCCCGGCGCTCGTCGGAGCCCAACATCCCGCATGAGCGCAGCACGCGCCGACGCCGCGGCATTCCTGCAGCCAGTCGATGTACTCCTAGCCGGTGCTCACGCGATGCTCAACGGCGGCGCGAGCGGCCCCGCGCCGCTCCGCGACGCGTGGCCTTGGACTTGGAAGCCTTGGCCTTGGCCTTGGCCTTAGTCTTGGACTTTGTCGCGGCAGCGCGGCGGGTCGTCTTCCTGGATTCCGGCGGCCGACGGTCGGGCTTGCGCGCCTTGGCCGCGGACTTAGAGGCGGCGCGCTTCACCGAGGTCTTGCCCGGCTTCTTCACGGCCAGCTTGCCCGCCCGCTTCGCCGAAGGCTTGGCGGGGCGCTTCGCAGCGCGTTTGTCGACCCGTCTCGCATGAGCCTTTGCAGCTGGCTTCCCGACCGTCTTCGCCGGGCCCGCATCGAACCCCCGCAGCTGTTCCAGGATCGCCGGGTTCTCCAGCGTGGACACATCCTGCGTGATGGCCTCGCCACGCGCCAGTGCGCGCAGCAGGCGGCGCATGATCTTGCCCGAGCGTGTCTTGGGCAGATTGTCGGTGAACAGCACATCGTCGGGCCGCGCGATCGGCGAAAGCTCCTCCGACACCCACTGCCGCAGCTCATCCGCCAGCGCCTTGGCCGCCTCGCCCTCCGGTCGCGCGCCCTTGAGCACCACATAGGCAAATACCGATTCGCCCTTGATCTCGTGCTGCTTGCCCACCACGGCGGCCTCGGCCACACGCGCATGCGCCACCAGCGCGGATTCGATTTCCATGGTGCCCAGGCGATGACCGGCTACGTTCAGCACGTCATCGATACGCCCCATGATCCAGAAGAAGCCATCCGCGTCGCGATGCGCCGAGTCGCCGGCGACGTAGAAACGGTTCTGGAATTTTTCCCAGTACGTACGCAGGTAACGCGCATTGTCGCCCCAGATGGTGCGCAGCATGCCGGGCCAGGGGCGCTTGATGACCAGGTAGCCGCCGGCATCGCTCTTGGTCACCGAGCGGCCTTCGTCATCGACGATGTCCGCGAAAATGCCCGGCAGCGGACGCGTGCAAGAGCCGGGTTTGGTGGCGGTGACGCCGGGTACGGGCGAGATCATGATGGCGCCGGTCTCGGTCTGCCACCAGGTATCCACGATGGGGCAGCGGCCCGCGCCGATGACCCTGTGATACCACATCCAGGCTTCCGGATTGATGGGCTCGCCCACGCTGCCCAGCAGCCGCAGGCGCGTGAGGTCGTACTGCTTGGGCACCGCATCGCCGAGTTTCATCAGCGCGCGAATCGCGGTGGGCGCGGTGTAAAAAACGGTGACGCCGTGGTTCTGGCAGATCTTCCAGAAACGCCCGCCGTCCGGCACCGTGGGCGCGCCCTCGTACATGACCAGGGTGGCGCCGCAGGCCAGCGGGCCATACACCACGTATGAGTGGCCGGTAACCCAGCCGATGTCCGCCGTGCACCAGAACACATCGTGCTCTTTCAGGTCGAACACCCAGCGAGTGCTGAGCTTGCATTGCAGGAGATAGCCGGCGGTAGCGTGCTGAATGCCCTTGGGCCTGCCGGTGGAACCGGAGGTGTACAGCAGGTACAGAGGATGCTCGGCGTCCACCCATTCCGGGTCGCAGTGTTCCTGCTGGCCGTCCATCAGGTCCTGCCACCACAGGTCGCGTCCCGGGTGCATTTCGCAGTCATGGCCAGTGCGCTTGAAAACGATGACTCTTTCGATGCTGGGACAGCCCATGCCCAGCGCCTTGTCCGCCGCCGCCTTGAGTGCCACCGCATGCCCGCCGCGCCAGCCGCCGTCGGCGGTGACCAGGAGTTTGGCGCCGGCATCGTTGATGCGGTCAGCGAGCGAATGCGCGGAGAAGCCGCCGAACACCACCGAATGCAAGGCGCCGATGCGCGCGCAGGCCTGCATGGCCACCACCGCCTCGGGGATCAGCGGCATGTAAATGACCACGCGGTCGCCCTTGATCACGCCCTGCGCCTTGAGCACGTTGGCGAAGCGGCACACTTCCGCGTGCAACTCACGATAGCTGATGCGACGCGTATCGCCGGGCTCGCCCTCGAACACGATGGCGGTCTTGTCGCCGCGTGCGGCCAGGTGCACGTCCAGACAGTTGTAGGAGGCGTTCAGCAAACCGTCGGTGAACCAGCGGAAATTGGGTGCATCGGTGTCGTCCAGCTCGCGTGTGAACGGCCGGTGCCAGTGCAGCTCCTCGCGGGCGAGATCGGACCAGAATCCGACGTAATCCGCGCCGGCCCTGGCGTGCAACTCCTCCAGATCCTTGGGTTTGAGATCGGCCTGTCTGGTGAACGCCGCGGAGGGAGCGAAGGAGCGTTCCTCATGCAGCACGGATTGGATGTCTTTCTGCGTCACTGGATGATCCCCCGGAAACTTAACTGGTGAAGTGTAGCAACGTGCCGGCTCAGGCGGCAGCCTGCGCGGCTGCGATCCGTTCCGCCTGCATCCGCAGCAGCCGTCCGAAGCCCTGCGCATCGAAGAAGCTCTCCAGCGAGGCGCGGTCGGGCGCGCGCGGTTTCAGATCATCCACGGCCGCCTGCAGTGGGATGTCGCAGCAGATGCCGGTAAGCCGGCGCGCAAGATAGGCCGTGTCCCGGTGCGCGGCCAGCCTCGCGGCGACGCCCGCCGCGCCCCGCAGTTTCAACCCCGCAACGCGATCCAACCCGGCATATAGTTCGTCCAGGCTTTCGAACACGTTGAACAGTTCGCAGGCGGTCTTTTTGCCGATGCCCGGTACGCCCGGGATGTTGTCCACGGCATCGCCGGTCAGGGCAAGGAAATCCGCGATGCGTTCCGGACGCACGCCGAAACGCGGTCCGATGTCGTGATAGTGGTAGCGGGCATTGGCGGTGTAATCCCAGAACACGTCGCCGTCGCGCACCAGCTGCGACAGATCCTTGTCGCGCGTGATCAGCACGTTCGCCAGACCCGCCGCACGCGCCCTCGCCGCCAGCGTGCCGATGATGTCGTCGGCCTCGTATTCCAGGTGCGCGAACTCGGCCAGACCCAAGTGGCGACAGAATTCGCGGCACAGCCCGAACTGTCGCACCAGGTCCGGCGGCGGGGATTCGCGATTGGCCTTGTAGGCGGGATAAATGCGGTTGCGGAATGAGGTCTCGTTGCGCAGGCTGGTGTCGAAGGCCACCCCGATGCGCTCCGGGCGCACCGTCTCCAACAGGTCCGACATAAAACGCGCGAAACCGTACAGCGCATGCGTGGGGTTGCCGTCGGCATCCGCCATGTCGGGCGGCATGGAGTAATAAGCGCGGAAAATGAAAAAGCTGGCGTCGACGAAATAGACGACGCCTGCGCGCGCGGGCGCCGTCACATCCGCCAGCGCTGAATGCGTTCGTGCAGCGGGCTTGAGCGCGGGAAATGCGCCAGCAGGTATTCCATCTGATCGGCCAGCACGCGCCGGCCCTTCAGATAGATGTACTCGGCATAGGTGGGTGTGAACGGCACGGCCAGCAGCTGCATGCCGGCCTGCTCCGGGGTACGCGAGGCCTTGGCGTTGTTGCAGCGCCGGCAGGCGGTGACCACGTTGTTCCACACGTCCTTGCCGCCGCGGCTGAACGGGGTTACGTGGTCGCGCGACAGCAGGCTGTAGGTGAAACGGCTGCCGCAGTACAGGCACAGGTAAGCATCCCGGCGGAACAGCGTCTGGTTGTTCAGCGGCGGCACATAGCCGGCGCCGCGCAGATTGCCGGGGTTACCGGTGTGCCCGACGGTGGCGATGATGGAGTTGACGTCCACCACCGTGCGCCGCCCGGTCTTGGCGCTGGTGCCGCCGCAAAGCCGGTACAAGAGGCTCCCGCAGGTATAGGCCACCTGCTCGGTGTGGTACAGCCGGGCGGCCTCCTTGTAATCCACCCACTCCAGCGGCATGCCGGAGACGTCGGTGCGCAGGATTTGCTGGGACAATGGGGTGCCTAACGGTGCGTGTATCGCATCGTCCTGCCAGTCCGGCAGCTCAACCTTCCATTGCGCAGGATTCATAATCCCCGAAGATTAAGCGAGTTTCCTGCGATAGTTCAACACCAGCACCCTTTCAAGCCGTGATTTCGATCACGCCTTGAGCGCCACCAGCACGTCGTCCAGCATCTTCTTGGCATCGCCGAACAGCATGCGGTTGTTCTCCCTGTAGAACAGCGGATTGTCCACGCCGGCGTAGCCCGAGGCCATGCTGCGCTTCATGACGATGCTGGTCTGCGCCTTCCACACTTCCAGTACCGGCATGCCGGCGATGGGGCTGGTGGGATCGTCCTGGGCGCTGGGATTGACGATATCGTTGGCGCCGATGACCATCGCCACGTTCGTGTCGGGAAAGTCCGCATTGATCTCGTCCATTTCCAGCACGATGTCGTAGGGCACCTTGGCCTCGGCCAGCAGTACGTTCATGTGCCCCGGCATGCGCCCGGCAACAGGATGGATGGCAAAGCGCACGTTCTTGCCCTTCTCGCGCAGGTACTTGGTGATCTCGTACACCGTGTGCTGCGCCTGTGCCACGGCCATGCCGTAGCCCGGCACGATGATGATGGAGTTCGCCTCCTTCAGCAGTTCCGCGGTCTCCGCGGCACTGACGGACACCACCTCGCCGGCCGGTTGCGCGGCGCCACCGGTGGCCGCGGTGCTGGGCGCGCCGGCGCCGAAACCGCCGGCGATCACGGAGAGGAACTGCCGGTTCATGGCGCGGCACATGATGTAGGAGAGGATCGCGCCGCTGGAGCCGACCAGCGCACCGGTGACGATCAGCAGGTCGTTCGACAGCATGAAGCCGGTGGCCGCGGCCGCCCAGCCCGAGTAGCTGTTGAGCATGGACACCACCACCGGCATGTCGGCACCACCGATGGCCATGACCATGTGTACCCCGAACAGCAGCGCGATCACCGTCATCGCAACCAGCGGCTTCATGCCCTCGTCATTCGAGCCGGCGGTGAGAAACCAGTAACCGAGCGCGATCACCGCGATGAGCAGCGCAAGATTCAGTCCGTGGCGCGCCGGCAGCAGTACCGGCTTGCCGCCGATCTTGCCCGACAGCTTTCCGAAAGCAATGACCGAACCTGACAGCGTAACGGCGCCGATGAGAATGCCCAGGTACACCTCGACATGGTGAACGCTCTCCTCCGCGGGACTCATGCCCGCAGCCGCGGTGGGATCGATGTAACTGGCGTAGCCAACCACCACTGCCACCAAGCCCACCAGGCTGTGCATGAACGCCACCAACTCGGGCATCTGCGTCATTTGCACGGTACGCGCCAGGTACAGGCCGAGCGCACCGCCGATCACCAGCGCCGCGGCGATCCAGGCAATGCCGTCAGCGCTGACCCGCGGTCCCAGCACCGTGGCCAGCACCGCGATGATCATGCCGATCGTGCCGTAGAGATTGCCGCGCCGCGAAGTCTCCGGGTTCGACAGTCCACCCAGGCTCAGGATGAACAGGATGATGGCGCCGATGTAGGCGACCGAAATAAGGCTTTCCGACATTCTTCTTCCTCGTTATTTGCGGAACATCGACAGCATGCGGCGCGTCACCGCGAAACCGCCAAACATGTTGACCGCGGTCAAGGCGATGCCCGCCACGGCGAGCCAGCGGATGATGTCGTTGGGGCGCGCGGCCCCGCTTTCCAGCACGGCAGCCGCGGGCGGTGCGATCTGCACCAGCGCGCCGATGACGATGATGCTGCTGATGGCGTTGGTGACGCTCATCAGCGGCGTATGCAGGGAGGGTGTAACGTTCCACACCACCATGTAGCCGACGAAGCAGGCCAGCACGAACACGGTGAAATGGCCGAGGAAGGCGGCCGGCGCGTACAGGCCGGCCAGGGCGAACAGCACGGCGGCGGTGCCGAACAGCAGCACCGTCTTTCGGGGCGACATCTGCTCGCCGCCACCACCGTGGCCATGCCCCTGCTTCTCCGGCGCCGGCTTTGCCACCGGCTTTTGCGCCGTTGCAGCCGGCGGGGCCGCGGATAGCTTGGGCGTCGGCGGCGGCCAGGTGATCGCACCCTCCTTCACCACGGTGGTGCCGCGGATGACCTCGTCCTCCATGTTCACGTTGAACACCCCATCCTTGGCCTTGCACAACTCCTCGGACAGTCGGAACAGGTTGGTGGCGTACAAATTGCTCGCCTGGCGCGGCAGGCGACTGGGCAGATCGGTGTAGCCGATGAGGGTGACGCCATGCTTGACCACCACCTTGCCCGGCTCGGTCAGCTCGCAGTTACCGCCCTGCTCGGCCGCCATGTCCACGATCACGCTGCCCGGCTTCATCGACTGCACCATCTCGGCGGTGATCAGCCGCGGAGCGGGTTTGCCCGGGATGAGTGCGGTGGTGATGATGATGTCCACTTCCTTGGCTTGGCGGGCGAACACCTCGCGCTGCGCCTTCTGGAAGCCCTCGCTCATCACCTTGGCGTAGCCACCCACACCGCTCCCCTCCTCGACGTAATCCACCGGGACGTATTCGCCGCCCAGCGACTTGATCTGATCGGCCACTTCCGGCCGCGTGTCGTTGGCGCGCACGATGGCGCCCAGGCCCGAGGCCGCACCGATGGCCGCGAGGCCCGCCACGCCCGCGCCGATGACGAACACCTTGGCCGGCGGCACCTTGCCCGCCGCGGTAATCTGCCCGGTGAAGAAGCGGCCGAATTCGTGCGCCGCCTCGATGACCGCGCGATAACCGCCGATATTGGCCATGGAGGACAGGGCATCGAGCTTCTGGGCGCGCGAGATGCGCGGCACGGAGTCCATGGCCAGCACCGTGCACTTCTTTGCAGCCAGTGCCTGTAAAAGCTCGGGGTTCTGCGCCGGCCAGATGAAGCTCACCACCGTCATGCCCTCGCGCAGAAGCGCGACCTCCTCACGGCTCGGCGCCCGCACCTTGAAGATGATGTCCGCGCCCGACCAGACAGCGACCGCATCCGCCACCACGCTGGCCCCGGCGGCGCGATATTCGTCGTCTCCGATGCTGGCCGCCTCGCCCGCGCCGGATTGCACCAGGACCTGGAAACCCAGCTTGCGGAGCTTTTCCACCACCTCCGGGACGCTCGCCACGCGCTTCTCGCCGGGGAAGGTTTCCTTGGGGATACCGATGATCTGGGGCATGAGGACAGTTCACTCCTGCAGGACAAGCCGGCGGGGTAACCGCCGGGCCGGCAGCATTATAAGGTCACTGGCGAGGGCGCGGGGTTTCAGAGTATCGCTACCCCCGCATCTGCAACCAGAAGATCCAGCCTTGAGTGATCGTAATGCCGAGTTTGTTTGCCGGTGACCTCGACTTGGAACAAGTCGATTGATCTTCCAGTTCGACGATGAAGAGTGAGGCGTCGGGGCGCCGGTCAACCCCCGGTGCGGCCCACCGGTCGGTCCATTGCACGGCGGGCTTGCGCCAACCGGGCGCGTAACTGCGATGCCGCCGCTGCGGTCGCCGGGCTCCGCGCCATCACCTCGATGGAATGGTCGATGGCATCCAGGCTCAGACTCAGCCCGGTGCGCATCCCCACTTGCTTGAGCGCTGACTGAAAACCGGGATCAGACTGCAGCTCGGTCTCTCCCAGGGTCTGCGCCTTGGAAATAAGATCGCCAAGCACGGCGACGGCGCGTGTCACGTTGGCGGGCGAGGAGAAATCGCGGCTGGCGGTGAATTGCTCCACCTCCGGCAGGCTGGTGACGAAGCTGCGTATCGCCCGCGCTTGGGCTGCGTCACGCGGTCTGTTGGAGTGCATCAGCGCCTGCGCCGCTCCCATCATGGCGAACGGCGCCAGCGCCGCGTGCGTCAGCAGCGGTGTGCCAGACACCAGACCACTGACCGGCAGGGCCACCAGACTCGCCCCGACGATGACATGCAGTAGATGCATCACACCACGTTCCACGCTGAACATCGCGTGCAGCAGCGCCTTCAGCGGCGACAGCGCCAGCAGCGCTGCGCCGCCCAGGCATCCGTAGGCCGGCACGGTGGCGCCATTCAGCCTCAGATGCTGGTAGGCCACGAACAATGCCGTGGCGCTTGCCAGGCCGACTACCCAGTGCAGCAGGTGCCCAACAAGGGACGCTCCCGCGGCAGGCGTCTGCTGCCCCGACGCCTGCCCTCTGACGGCCTGCGATATCGTGCGCCGCTCCTCGATGTTCAACCCGCTCATGGCGCCCGCGCGCAGCTCGTTGCGATCATAATCACGAACCTCCGATCTCACAGCCCTTGACCGGTGGATCGAGTACCTCGTGGGTATGCTTGAATACCTCTTTCTGGGTACTGAGCTTCTTGCTGAGCGCATCCGTCACGAAGGGGATAGGCAGAGGCATAACCTGCGTGTCGATTCCAACGTGCCCGTAGGCGGTATAGGTCGTGCGTTTGCAGGGCGGCATGAGCATGATCCCGGTCGACACCGCCGCGGCGTTGGTCATGGTCACCACGTTGACGATATCGCTGTAGGCGACCGACGATGCGCCGAACACGCCCACTCCCAGGCCGACCCGCGGTGCCTGGATGGCGAGCACCAGCCCGGAGACACCCGGACTGTTGGCAACCGCGGCTCCCACCTGCGGTTTCTCGCCGCTCATGCTGGTGCTGTCGGTGGCGCCGGCACGAGTCGCGGTGAAGCCGGTGGATCCGGAAAACGCGTAGTCGCCCGAGAACTGCTGGGCCGCATGGTTCCCGGCCAGGAATACATTGGCGCTGAAGTCCGTGCCCAGCTGAATCACCAGCGGAAATCCACCGACCGGAAACGGGATGTTGAATACGTAGGGCAAATGCACCACCGGCACCTTGACCGCGCCGTTGCCGGGCTGCCCCCAGCGGCCGACGTATTCGATGTGGACTTTGCCCTTCATGTTGCGGAACTGCGCCCGGGCACTGTCCAGGTCGCCGTTAACGATCTTGAGTGCCCCTGCGACCTGGAACTGGTCCACGTCCGTGCGCACCCTGAAGCGCACGTCGAGGTTATCCGAGATGATTCCGAACAGGTCCACCAGTTTGCCGCCGACCTCCTTGAGCTTGCGCAGCTTCTCCTCGTCCTGCTGCTTGATGGCGTTGACGACGCTGCGCACCTTGTCGAGTGAGTTGATCTGGTCTTGGAGTTTGCTGCGCCCCTGCTGGTACTGCTGCGTGAGGGCCTGCTGGCCGCCGCTATCCCCCTTGCCCTGCAGGAAAGACAGCTGCTTCTGGTACTGCAGGTCCATGTCGGCTAGCGACGCCTGATCCGTCTTCAGGGAGGCATCGAGATCAGCGAGTTTCTTGAAACTTTCTTTCAGATCCTTCTCGGCAGCCGCCGCTTCCTTTTCGGCGTCCTGCATTTTGTCCTCCATCTGCTGCGGGTCGCCGTCGTCCTTCTTGCGCGCCTCCAGAGACAGGGTCACACCGTCGGGCCGGGTGACGTAGGCCATGGAATACTCGAATCCCAGCAGCTCTCCGGTGTGCGCGTCGCCCAGCGGCCGGGTTTCGCCATAGTCGCCATCCGGATCGTCGGCACCCGGGTCATCTGGCCCCCCGCTGTCCGGGGAGCCGGGAGCCGGCTGGTCCGCCACGCGCAGCAGCGCGGGCATCGGATCTGAGTCGCTGCGCCACAGCGCCGGCCGTACTCCCGCCGGTTGCAGGCCGCGCTGCAAAGCCGTCGCGGCGGCAGCGGCGCGATGCGGACGGTAGCCGGTGTAGTAGTCCGCCAGGCCCGGCGTGGCGTCGAACTCTATGTCGGCGTTGGTGAAGGCCTGCGTCAGGCTGACCGGTGAAGTATGCACCACGGTCACGGCGCCCGCGATTGCCACGCTGTCCACGTGCCGCACCGCGATGTCGTAGACCCACAGGATGCTGCCGGGCCTGATGCGGGCGACCACAGGCTCACTGCCGGCGAAACGCAAGGTACCGCCGTCACGGCTGACACCGAGCAGCGCCCTCATCGCCTCGTCCTTGCTCACCGCCACCGTAGCCGGGCTCCATTGCACGTCGAACTTCGTCGGTTTGATCTCCCTGACCGTGCGCAGGTAGGCGCGGATCTGTTCCGGATCGCTGCCATTGAAGAGCGTGCCGGCCACGGCCAGCGTCGCGCCCGACGACGCGCTGCGTGGCTGCGCAGGTGCCGGTAATGCGCCCACGGTTCGGGTCGGTCCGGTCTGTTCGCCTTCGTGACGGCCGCAGCCCGACAGCAGCACGCAAACCACCGCCGTCATCGCCATCGCCGACCTGAGGCGCCGAATGGTCGGCTCCTGCATTCTTGTTGAATTCAGATTGAGACAGGATTGCGCCATTGCAGCGATCGTAGTACCCGTCCGCCAGTCCACGTCTTCCTTGGCGCACGATATTAGTCCAGATTGCTATAGAGCGCAGCTACTGGCTGGGGCGAAGCTGTCAGCAGCGCCGAGTGCACGGCGTTGCCCAGCCAGGCCTTGAGATCGAAGTTATGAGTCGACCCGCACCAACTTCATCCGCCTTGCCGTCCACCGGCGGCGACTTAGCTGGCTGCTCTTTAGTTACATCTGCGTCGTCATTCAGCGACAGCGCAACCCGGCGCATCCGCTTATGTCGTAAACGAATCCCTCTCGAAGAGCGTTATGCACAATGGCGCCCGCGATACCAAGGGGACGACGAGTGTCTATCGGCGATTACAGTAGTCAGAGTGTGCGCCTCGTGCCGCGGCGCAGCGCGGTCTCTTCAGCTTCGGAGCATCGTGCGGTGCCGTTGGCCTGGGTCCGCACCGGCGCCGGCGAAGGCGCGCGTCTGACGCTGATGAAGGATTTCCTCAATCCGCTGCTAGCCGCAACGGTGCTGCTGCTTTGCATGCTCGGATTTCACCAGCGGTTCACCACCGCTTACGGCATCCTGGTCACGTTCACCACCGCGCTGTGCCTGCAATGGATGTCCCGACCGGCATTCGAGCACAGCCGTGTGCAGGCCGACTGGATGCGCCGTGCCTGCGACATCCTGATCGAATGGGGCTATGTGGTGGCAACGTTGCTGGTGATCGGCGTGGTATTCCGGGCGCTGAAGCCCTTCTCCCGCCCGGTGATCCTGAGCTGGGTTGTGTTGACTCCGTGCGTCATGCTGGTCGCGCAGTTGTTGGCGCGCGAAGTCACCGAATGGCGCCGCCGCCATGGCGCCATCCGCCGTCGTCTGGTCATCGTCGGCGCCACGCGCGTGGGACTGGATTTGGCCGAGCGACTGAGCGAGGAACCGTGGCTCGGGGCGCTCGACGGGTTTTTCGATGATCGTCGTGTCGATCGCCTGCCGCGCGCCTGCCGCAGCCGCCTGCTGGGACGGACCGGCGATTTGGCGGAATACTCGCGCCGCAACCAGTTGCAGGGCATCTACATCTGCCTGCCGATTTCCATGCAACCGCGCATCCGCGCGCTGCTCGACGATCTCAAGGATGCCACCGCCTCGATCTACGTGGTGCCGGACCTCTCCGCGTTCGATTTGATGCAGGCGCGCCTGGGCGAAGTCCGCGGCCTGCCGCTGATTGCAGTACGCGAAACACCGTTCTGCGGCATGGCGGGCGTTCTCAAACGTACCAGCGATATCGTGCTGTCGTGCATCGCCCTGGCCGCGGCCGCTCCCCTCATGTTGGCGGTCGCCATCGCCGTGCGGCAATCCTCAGCCGGCCCCATCCTGTTCCGGCAGCGCCGCTACGGCCTGGATGGCCGCCCATTCATGGTTTACAAGTTTCGCACCATGACGGTGTGCGAGGACGGCGATATCAAGCAGGCCCGGCGCAACGACCCGCGCGTGACCAGCGTGGGCCGCTTCCTGCGCAAGACCTCGCTGGATGAGCTGCCGCAGCTGTTCAACGTGCTCGGCGGCTCGATGAGTCTGGTCGGCCCGCGACCGCATGCCGTGGCTCACAACGAGCACTACCGCAAAGTGGTCAGTGGCTACATGCTGCGGCACAAGGTGCGCCCGGGCATCACCGGCCTCGCCCAGATCCGCGGCCTGCGCGGCGAGACCGCCAATCTTGACGCCATGTGCCAGCGCGTGCAGCTGGACATCGAATATGTGAAGAACTGGTCGCTGGGCCTGGACTTGTTCATCCTGATCCGCACCGTGCTGCTGGTGTTCGGCGACCGGCGCGCGTATTGAGCGCGTAGCGCCAGCTGTGGCGCGCCGTGGAGGCCCAGCACATCGCCTCCACCCTGCGCCTGGTGTCGAACGTGGAGGAGCAGCTGCTGTTGGAGCGGCTCCTGGAGGCCTCCAAGCCACCGCTGCCGGCGGCGGCCGCGGACCTGCATTACCTGCTGGCCACACCGTTCCGCTACGCCTCGCCCCTGGGCTCGCGTTTCCGCTCGGCCTCGCAATCGGGAGTGTGGTACGGCGCGGAGCACCCGCGCACCTGCTGCGCCGAGCTGGGGTATTGGCGGTGGCGCTTTCTCACCGACTCCCCTGACCTGCCTGCGCTCGGGCCCTCGCCGCAGACCGTGTTCCGCGCTCGCGTCCAGGCGCGCCTGGTCGATCTGACCGGGACGCCGTTCAAGCGTGCTCATGCCACCTGGACTCATCCGCGCGACTACGGCCCCACCCAGCGGTTCGCCGATACCGCGCGCGCCGGCGGCGTGGAAGCCATCCGCTACGAATCCGTGCGCGACCCGGAACATGCCGCGGCCGTGGCCGTGCTCTCGCCTGCCGTCTTCCGGCCGCGACGTCCCGTGGAACAGCAGACCTGGCTGCTCACCGTGCGGCGCGAATCCGTCACCTGGCAGCGCGAGAACGCCGCCTTCGAGTTTTCGGCCGCACCCTGGGCCTGAGCGACACGATCGTGCGTCAGTTCTCAAAACTGAAAGCTGATGCTGCATCGGGACTCCACGGGCATATTCCAGCCGCGCGGCTTACCTTATCCTAGCGGCCCACGACCCAAGGAGACTTAACATGGCCCTCTGGAAAGAATCCTCCCCCATTCCCTCCCCGCCCCCAACAGTTCCGACCGGCGTGAACGTGCCGCGTGAAGCGCCCGTCCGCGAGCCCGAGCGCCTCAACGGCGCGGCAGCTGTCGCCGCCGCGCCCAGCGTGCAAAAGACTCCCCGCGTCGAGCAGCGCGAATCGGTGATCGCCTCGGATCTGTCCATCGAGGGTAAGATCGAGGGTGCGGGTCATGTGCGCATCGCCGGCAAGTTCAAGGGCGACGTGCGCGTCGACGGCAATCTCACCATCGACCAGGGCGCCCAGCTCACCGGTCAAGTCAGCGCCGCGGTGGTCACGGTCGCTGGCGAACTGCAGGGCAACATCATCCAAGCCAAGCGCGTGGAATTGCTCGACTCAGGCATCATCGCAGGCGATGTGAAAGCCGGCTCCCTCACCGTCGCCGCCGGCTCCCGCATGCGCGGCCAGGTGGAATTCGGCTGGGAAGACAAGGGTTCCGGTAGCCGCTCGTGAGCACGAGTCGTCCCACCACGGTGGGCCGCACTCGGACCTGCCCTCACTGCAGGGCCACGATTCTCGAAAGCGCCTCGGTCTGTCCGGGCTGCAATCATCATTTGCGGTTCGGCAAACTGGCGGCCGACTCGCAGCGCCTCGCCAAGACCGCGCTGAAGGTGGAGGGCACGGTACGGCACGCGCCGGGCGGTGAGCCTTGCGAATACAGCGTGGTCATCGAGGTCCGCAACGAACGCGGCGAGCAGGTGGCCCGCCAGGTCGTGGGCGTGGGCGCGCTGCAGCCGCAGGAGCAACGCACTTTCACGCTGTCGGTGGACTTGCTGCTCAAACCGCAGTGAGGCTTGGCGCGGTCGCTCGGCGGCACGAAGGAGCGCATAGGCTCGTGTCGTCTGCTATCCGAGACCGGCCGGCACCGGCGATCTATGGATAGCGATTCGATCGCCCCCACATTCGCTTTTCCATTTTTCCTTGCGGTGAGCCCGTGGCGTGCTAAGATAGTAATAACTTACTTACTATTCAAATACATCAGGTAGTGAGCAGACGTTCGAAGCATCTACCTGCCGAAGATCGGCGCGCACGAGTTGCGCGCGCAGCAGGCCATGTTGGACACGTTGCAGCAGACCTTGAAGTTGGTGCGCCTGCGGCATGCGGCGGGAGATGCCTCTGTCGCGGACGTGGACGCAGCCTACGCGCAGTGGACCACAGCCAGCGCGGTGTTGCCGGATATTCGGGCGCGCCAGCGCGCCGCCGTTCTCGACCTGGGCGTGCTGCTGGGCGCGCCGCGCACTCACCCTGTACTGCAAGGAGGAGGCCATGAAACCCCATATCACCCTGGCGATCCTGTGCCTAGTTCTGGCCGCTACCCCCGCACTGGCGGACTATGACTGCGACGTACCTGTGCAGTACTGGCAATCGCGTGAGGCCGCGCTACGGCATGCAGCCAGTCTGGGCTGGCAGGTGCAGCGCCTGAAGATCAACGACGGCTGCTACGAAATCCGTGGCCGCGATGCCCAGGGGCGTGCCTTCAAGGCCAAACTCGACCCCCAAACGCTGCACGTGGTGAAGATGAAGTTTCGCAATGACGACGGCAAGCACGAACGCGAACGTGAACGCACGCGGAGCCGGGATAACCCCGCACCCGCCACCATCAACCCCGTATCGTCCTCCGGCACCGCGCGCCGTGACCAGATCGAGTGATTCCCCCTGTCTACACCGGAGACCTACCATGTCCACCAGATTCCTGCTGACCACCGTAGCTGCTGCTTGTGCACTGACCCTGCCCTCCATGGCGCAGAGCCGCCCGGTGACGCTCTCAACCACGCTCAAGAACTACGGCGGCGACGGCGCCTACCTCGCCGTCTACCTCACCGACACCAAGGGCGCCTACGTGCGCACGCTGTGGGTGGCCGGCGGCAAGGCCAAGTTCTACAAGCATCTGGCGGACTGGAACCGCCTGTCGGCAAGCGACGGCAAGCGTCTGCAGGGCGTGACCGGAGCCAGCGTGGGCGCCGGTCGCACGCTCAAGGTGACGGCCGAGTTGGCCGACGCGCTGATCGACGCGGGCTATGAACTCCGCATCGACGCCGCCGCAGAGGACATGCGCGACAGCCCATCGGAGATCCGCATGCCCCTGTCCTCGGCCCAGGCGGGCAAGCCGCAGGCCGGCAAACAATACATCCAGTCGTTCACCTATCAGCTGCCTTAAGAGGCCCACATGGTTTGGCGATTCGCCCATCGCTGGCTGGGTCTGGTGGCGGGCACGCTCGCGCTGGTGCTGAGCGTCACGGGCATGCTGCTGGCGCTCGATCCGCTGCGCAACGCCATCCAGGCAGCGCCCACCGCGCGGGACATGTCGGTGGCCACCCTGGCGCAACGGGTACAAGCCAGTGTACCGGGAGCGGAGGAAATCCGCCGCCAGCCTTCCGGCGCCATCGTGGTGTATGCCTTCGAGGACGGGCAAGCTCGCGCATTGCGCGTGGCCCCCGCCGACGGCCGGGTGCTGGGCAGCTACCAGCCTTCGCTCTTGCCGCGCTGGGTGAAGAACCTGCATCGTACGCTGTTGCTGGACGATCCTGGGCGCGTCGCTGCGGCGGTGGTGGCGCTGGCCATGCTGGCGCTGTCGGTCTCGGGCCTGGTGCTGCTGCTGCGCCGCATGGGCGGCTGGCGACACCTGGCCGGTCCGGTGCGCGGCACACTGGCGCAGCGCCTGCACGTGCTGGCGGGGCGGGTGGTGCTGGCGGTTCTGGCCCTGTCGGCGGCCGCCGCGCTCTACATGAGCGCGGCCACCTTCGGCCTGGTGCAACTCGACGCTGCAGCGGAACCCGAGGTCGCATCCTCCCCCAACGGGCAGGCATCGCTGCCGACGGGTCAGTTGCCGCTGCTGCAGAACCTGCGTGTGCAAGACCTGCGCAAGCTGAACGTACCCGCAGCCGACGATCCGGCGGACACTTGGCGCATCGTCACAATCCAGGGCCAGGGCTGGGTGGATCGATACAGCGGTCAGACCCTGGCCTGGCAGGACGCCACAACGGCGCAGCGCGTGCACGACTGGGCACTGCTGCTGCACACGGGCGACGGTGCCTGGGCCTGGGCCGTGGTGCTGGGCGCCATGGGCGCGAGCATCCCGCTGTTCTGGGTCACGGGCGTGCTGCTGTGGTGGCAGGCGCGCCGCAACCGCCCCGCCATCGAAGGCAACAGCCCGCTGGCGCAGGCCGACAGCCTGATCTTCGTCGCCAGCGAAAGCGGCAGCACCTGGGGCTTTGCCCAGGCCCTGCACACCGCGTTGGTGGCCGCGGGCCACCGCGTGCGCACAACGGCGCTGGAGCACTGGCGCGTGCCGCCGGCCGCGCGCCATGTCTACGTGCTGGCCGCCACCTATGGCGAAGGCCAAGCGCCCACCCATGCCGCGCGAGCGCTGGACGCCATCGCGCGCCAGCCCGTCACCAGCGCGCAGGTGGCGGTGCTGGGCTTTGGCGACCGGCAGTTCCCCGCATTCTGCGCCTTTGCCGAAGCGCTGGATCAGGCCCTGCTTGCCCAGGGCTGGAAACCGCTGCTGGCGCTGGAGCGCATTCACCAGCAGTCCGCGCAGGAGTTCGCCCGCTGGGGCCAGAGGCTGGCGCAAGCCCTGAGCCAGCCTCTGTCGCTCGCCTACCAGCCGCGCCTACCGCGCACCGCGGTACTCACGCTAGTGGCGCGGCAGGACTTCGTGGGGGGCGCGGGCGAGCCAGCGGCCATCCTGCGCTTTGCCCTGCCCGGCCGTGACCTGCCGCGCTTCGTCGCCGGCGACCTGCTGGGCATCGTGCCACCGGGGGATCAACCAGTGCCGCGCTACTACTCGCTGGCCTCCGGCACGCGCGACGGCTTCGTGGAAATCTGCGTGCGCCGCATGCCGGGCGGCGTGTGCTCCACCTACCTGCATGGCCTGCAACCTGGCGACCATGCGCAGGCTTTCATCCGTCCCAACCCAGGCTTCGCGCTGCACCGCTCGCGCCAGCCCGTGCTGCTGATCGGTGCGGGTACGGGCGTGGCGCCGCTGGCGGGCTTCATCCGGGGCAATGTGCGGCGCCGGTCCATGCATTTGTATTACGGCACACGCGATCCGGCGAGGGATTTCTATTTCGGCGAGGAACTCCAGGCTTGGCAGGCCGAGGGCCGCCTGGCCGATCTGCACACCACGTTCTCGCGCACGCCGGACGGCGGCGGCTATGTGCAGGAGGCCCTGCGCCGCGATGCCACACGAGTGCGCGACCTGCTGGCACGCGGCGCCATCGTGCGCGTGTGCGGCAGCCGTCCCATGGCGCACGGAGTGACGCAGGTGCTCGACGAGATACTGGATGGGCTGGGGTTGAGCGTGGCCCGGCTCAAGCAGCGTGAACGCTATGCCGAAGACCTGTTCTGATCCCCGGCGTCTGACGCTGCACGGCCCCACCATGGGCACGCGCTGGTCCGTCACCTGCGACGTCGAGCCAGGCGTGGACGCACCGGCCCTGCAACAGGCCCTGGCCGCCGCCGTCCTTCAGGTAGATGCGCAGATGTCCCCCTGGCTGCCCGACAGCGATCTGAATCGCCTCAATTGCGCGCCCCCCGACGCCTGGCTGACGCTGCCACCGGAAATCCTGGAAGTGCTGGCGTGCGCGCTGGACATTGGTCGCCTGAGCCAGGGTGCGTTCGATCCGGCCGTGGGCGCACTGGTCGATGCCTGGGGCTTCGGCGCGGCGCGCGATGAACCCGATGCGGCGGCGATCTGTGCTGCCGTGTCAGCCTCTCCCCCGCCCACGCATGAAGCGCTGGAGCTGGACCGCGCCGCCAGCCGTGCCCGCAAGCACGCGCCGCTGCAACTGGACCTGTGCGGCATCGCCAAGGGCTATGCCGTGGATCGCATGTGCATCGTGCTGCAGCAGCACGGCGTGCGCCACGCGCTGGCGGCGCTGGACGGCGAGCTGCGCGCCCTCGGCCCCCAGGCCGGCGGCAGCCCCTGGGCCGTGGCGCTGGAAAGCCCCCAGGAGGGCATCCGCGCAGCGCAGGGCGTGATCGAATTGCAGGACCTGGCCGTGGCCACCTCCGGCGACTACCGGCGCTATCTAGAGGTGGGCGGCGCACGCCTGTCGCACACCATGGATGCGCGCCGCGCCGCACCCGTGCGCAACGATGTGGCCTCGGTCACGGTGCTGGCGTCGGCCTGCATGCACGCCGACGCCTGGGCCACGGCGTTACTGGTGGCCGGCCCCGATGAAGGGTTGGCGCTGGCGCAGCGCATGGAGCTGGAGGCGCTGTGGCTGCTGCGCCGCGACAGCGGGCTGGTGGCAATGGGGCTTGGTCGGTTCGGCGATGCACCTGCGCTCGGACATGGCGGGGAAGCGCGCTGGTCGTGAGCACTTTGCCAGAGCATGCTGATCGCTTGCGCGTCATCATCGAGTCGCCTGCGTACCGCCTTGAAATCGAAATGATCCAACTTCGTCGTCTGATCCCATGACAGACCAGTCCCCATCCAGCGGCCGCGACCAAAAAGGTTTGAGCAGCGCCGAGGCCGCCGAACGCCTGGAGCACGATGGCCCGAACCAATTGCCGGGCAGCACGCCCAAATCCACGGCCGCCATCGTGCGCGAGGTGCTCACCGAGCCCATGTTCCTGATGCTGCTGACCGCGGGCGGCATCTACCTGGCGCTGGGCGACAGGGGCGAGGCGCTGTTCCTGCTCGGCTTCGTCTTCGTTGTCATAGGTATCACGCTGGTGCAGGAGCGCCGCACGCAGCGCGCGCTGGAGTCGCTGCGCGACCTGTCCGCACCACGCGCCCTGGTGGTCCGCGACGGGGTGGAGCAACGCATCGCGGGGCGCGACGTGGTGTGCGGCGATCTGCTCGTGCTGCACGAGGGCGACCGCATCGCAGCCGATGCCGTGCTGCTGGACGGCCAGTTGGAGGTGGATGAGTCGCTGCTCACGGGTGAATCCGTACCCGTAGCCAAGTTGCCCATGGCACCGCCCGAAGACGGAAGCGGGAAGCACCTGTACGCCAGCACCGTGGTCACTCGCGGCGTGGGTTTGGCGCGGGTGCAGGCAACGGCCGCGCACACCGCCGTGGGACGGATCGGCGCCGACCTGGCCGCCACCGAGGCGCCGCCCTCGCCGCTGCAGCAGCGCTCGCGCCGCCTGGTGCGCGGCCTGGGCGCACTGGCCCTGGTGCTGGCAACAGCCCAGGTGCTGCTGGGCTGGTGGTGGAACGGCCGGTCGCTGCTGGACAGCCTGCTGGCCGGCATTGCGCTGGCCATGGCGCTGCTGCCCGAGGAGATTCCGGTCATCCTCACAGTATTCCTCGCGCTGGGCGCCTGGCGTATTGCGCAGCTGCAGGTGCTCACGCGGCGCATCACGGCGGTGGAAACCCTGGGCGCCATCACCGTGCTGGCGGTGGACAAGACCGGTACGCTGACGCAAAACCGCATGGCCGTGGCCGAGCTGACCACGCCCACCGAGCATTGGCGCGCCGAAGCCACCGACGAGCTGCCCGAGGAATTTCACCGGCTGGTGGAGTTCGCCATGCTGGCCTCCCCAGCCGACCCGTTCGACCCCATGGAAAAGGCCATACAACGCTTCGGTCATGACTGGCTGCAGGGCACGGAGCATGTGCACGACGGGCGCGAGCCCGAGTTCGAGTACGCGCTGTCGGGCGAGATCCTGGCCATGACGCGCGTGTACGCAAGCGCCGCGCCCGACCTGCATCTGCTCGCCACCAAGGGTGCACCCGAGGCGGTGGCCGATCTGTGCCACCTGGATGAGGTGCGCCGCAGCGCCATCCGCACTCAGGTCGAGGCCCTGGCCGAGCGCGGTCTGCGCGTGCTGGGCGTAGCCTGCGGGCGTTGGATGGGCACGGACGCGGCCCCAGACACGCACTGGCCGGCAAGCCAGCACGATTTCGACTTCGAGTTCCTGGGCCTACTGGCCCTGGCCGACCCACCGCGCCCCGAAGTGCCCGAGGCCATCGCCCAATGCCGCGGCGCCGGCGTGCGCGTGGTGATGATGACCGGCGACCACCCGGCAACGGCGCGCGCCATCGCACGCCAGGTGGGCCTGTCCGAGCGGCCCGAGGTCATCACCGGCGAGGAGATCCAGCGTCTGGACGACGCCACGCTGCGCGAGCGCCTGCGCCATGTAGACCTGTGCGCGCGCCTGAAACCCGAGCACAAGCTGCGCTTGGTGCAACTGCTGCACGCGGGCGGCGAGGTAGTGGCCATGACCGGCGACGGCGTGAACGACGCCCCGGCGCTCAAGGCCGCCGACGTGGGCATCGCCATGGGCGAGCGCGGCACCGACGTGGCGCGCGAGGCGGCGGCGCTGGTGCTGCTCCAGGACAGCTTCGCGCACATCGTCGCTGCGATCCGGCAGGGACGGCGCATCGACGACAACGTGCGCAAGGCCACGCGTTTCGTTCTTGCCGTGCACATGCCCATCGTTGCGCTGGCACTGGTCCCCACCCTGCTGCACTGGCCCGCTCTGCTGCTGCCGGTGCACATCGTACTCATGGAGCTGCTGATCGATCCGGCCTGTTCCGTCGTGTTCGAGGCCGAGCCCGAAGCCTCCGACATCATGAAACGCGCGCCGCGGCCGGTGATGGATTCGCCGTTTGCACTGCGCGCGCTGTGGCTGCCTCTGCTGCAGGGCTCTGGGATCGCCGCCCTGCTGTTGAGCGCCCAGGCCTGGCTTCAGGCGCAGGGCTGGACCTTGAACCAAAGCCGCAGCGTGGTGTTTGGCGCGCTCGTATTGTGTGCGCTGATGCTGATCCTTGCGCAGCGCGACCCCGCGCACCCGCTGTGGTACCGCCGCCGCTCTATCAACCCCTGGCTGCGGCCCATGGCCGCGGCGGTGGTCTTGCTGCTGGCGACTGTACTGGCCGTACCCGACCTGCGCCACCTGATGAGCGTGGATCGCGTGGGTCCGCCTGCACTGATGGCCGGTGCCGTTCTGCTGGCGTTGTGCCTGACCTGGTTGGAATTGTCGAGACGTGTCTGAGGAGAATTCATGAACTGCATCATCAAACCCCTATCAATGCTTGCCGGCGCCTTGCTCGTGGCGCTGGCCGGTGTCGCTGTCATTCTCGATGCTCGGGCTGCCGAGCCCGAGAAGCCCATGGCCTTGCAGGGCGTGATGAAAAAGCTTGGGCAAGACATGCAAGCCGTCACCGGAGCAATTTCCAAAGAGGAATGGGCATTGGTTGCCGAATTGGCACCGCAGATCGCTCGTCATACTGAGCCACCGCCGGCGGAGAAAATGCGTATCCTGACTTGGCTAGGCAGCGACGCGGGCAGGTTCCGCGCGCTCGATGGGCACGTTCATGATTCAGCAACCATCATGGGAGAAGCTGCAACGCGCAGCGACGGTCAAGAAGTCATTGCTGCATTTTCCAAAGTGCAACAGGGCTGTCTGAGTTGCCATCAGAGTTTTCGCGAGCGGTTTGTGAAACACTTCTACGGACGCGACTAACGGCCGCGGGTCCGCGGCCAGCGGTGCGCTGGCAGGAACGGCAGTGCATATCGTGGGCTCGTACAACGGCTCCACGCCGGCTCGGTAGCGTACGACGCCGCAGAAACATCCGCCACTCAGCATGCGCACCTCATCGATGCAGCCGGCTGCGCCGCTGTTCCGGTGTCAGCTGACGCCAGCGCTGGCGCAGCTCCTGGCGCTGCTGCGGCGGCATTTCGCGGAATTTGCGGAAGTTCTCGCGCACCCGCGCCTGCTGCTCCGGCGGCAGCGCCTTGAACCGCTGCCAGCGCTGGCGCAATTGCTGGCGCTGCTGCGGCGGCATGGCGCGCCATTGCTGGAAGCGCTCGCGCGCCTGGCCGCGCTCCGTGGCCGACATGCCCAGCCAGCGCTGACTGCCGCGTGCCAGGGCCTGCTGGCGCTCCGGCGGCAACCTATTCCAACTGTCTTTGAAGCGGCTGAGCAGGCGCTGCTGCTCGCCGGAGAGGCTCTGCCAACTCTGCCCTGCCGGCGGGATCTGCGCATGCGCCGCGGTGCCCAGACCCAGCGAACCCATGGCCACGGCCAGCATCAACACCCATGCCCTGATCATGATCTTTCACCTTCGCGCAGCGGCGGTTCCTCGGCCGCATCGCGCAGGTGCGGGCGATGCTGCTTGAAGAACTCCCACCACCTCGCATCCTCCACATCGTCCCGCCCCAGGAATTCGAGAAAGGAATCGTCCGGCTCTGCCGCATCGCGGCCGGCGCGCGGCGGCGGAGTGCCGCGCGAAGCGCCGGCAACCGGCGTACCGTCGCGCGCGCCACCGGCGCCCGGCGTATCGGCGAGAACCGAACCAGCCCATAGGCAGCTCACCGCCATCCACCACACCCAGCCGCGCCGCATGCGGCTCAGCCGGCCGTCTCGGGCGCCGGCAGGGCCGGCGCCGCGCCATTGCCCGCATCCGCCGCGATCCAGTCATAGAACTCCGGGTCATCCTGCAGGAACTCGAGCTGCTCGTTGGAAGCCACCAGTTCCAGGTCCTCGATGCCGTTGCGGCTATCCGCCATGGCCGCGAACCGGTCGGAGGGCGCGTGACCCTGCCACAGAGCCACGCCCAGCACCAGTGCCGCGGCAGCGCCGTACACCGGTGTCCATTTCATCCAGGTCGAGCGCGCCCCGCCGTCTTGCGCCTGCGCCAGGGCCGCGTGGCGCGCCTGGGTCAGGCGCGAGCGAATGCGCATGTCCAAGGAATCCACGCTCCCTGCGTACAGTTCGCGGCAGCGCCGTTCGAAATCCGGTTGCTGTTCGACGTTCATGCCCATACCTCCCCGAGTCGCTCACGCAGCGTGTGCACGGCCCTCGAATAATGCGTCTTGACGCTGCCCTGCGTACAGCCCATCGCACTGGCGGTCTCGGCCACGTCCATACCCTCGAAATTGCGCAGCATGAACGCCTCGCGCTGCCGGGCCGGCAGCTCGCGCAACGCCACTTCCAGCTTCTGCATTGCCTGCCGCTGCATCAGCGCATCGGCGGGGAGCGGCGCCGTATCCGGCACCAGGTCAATCGGATTCTCGACCTCCTGCTCGTCCCGCGAGGCGCCCGGCCACCAGGCCAGCAGGCGCCGGCGGACCATGGAGCGCCGCTGCAGATCGCGGATGCCGTTCTGCACGATGCGAAAAAACAGCGGCCGCCACTCGGCGCTGGGGCGCGAGGCATAATTGCGCGCGAGCTTGAGCATGGCTTCCTGCACCACGTCCAGGGCATCGTCGGTGTTGCGCAGCGCCATCTGGGCCATGCGAAACGCACGCCGTTCGACGCTTGCCAGGAATTGCTCGAGTTCGCGCGTATTCTGCAGGGTGGAATCCTTGACCGCGGCGGAACCGCCATCCAGGTCCGCCCATGAGCAGGAAAGCGTAGCAAAGCCGGACATAATTCGTACCCTAGTCGTCGCGCGTGGCGATACCGGTACCAACGCGCACGCCGGGTGGCGGTTGACGCGCCGTGAAGCGCCGTGCCCACACCCATAACCGTTTGAATCCGAAGGTTCGATAGTCCAATCTCATGGCCCAGCCGATCCTGCAAATCGCGCTCGACACACCGGTCCGGCAGGTGTTCGATTACTGGCCTGCGCCGCAGGCAGCACAGACGACGCTCCAGCCGGGGGTGCGGGTGCGCGTGCCCTTCGGGCGTCGGCGCCTGATCGGCGTGCTGGTGGGCACCGCTGACCATTCAGAATTGCCCGCCGCCAGGCTGCGCGCCGCCTTTGAAGTGCTGGACGCCGAACCGGTGTTCGACGCGCATACCGTAGACCTGCTGCGCTGGGCCGCGGATTATTACCACCATCCCATCGGCGAGGTTTTCGCCGCCGCGATGCCGGCCGCCGTGCGCCAGGGCCGCCCGCTGGCCGAACTCGTGGTGCACTGGTCGTTGACCGAGGCCGGGCGGGCGGAATTGACTCGCTCCACCGACCGGCGCGCGCCGAAGCGGCGGGCCCTGCTGGAATGGCTCCAGGCGCATGGCCCCGCCGAGGAACCGCAGCTGCGCGAGGCCGGCTTCGGCCCCGCGCATTGGCGGGCGCTC
>JAFEGC010000080.1 GCA_018240265.1 Pseudomonadota bacterium
CTGCTGGATGTCCTTCCACTTGATGTAGAAGGCCGCTGCGTTCAGGGTCAAGCGATTGTCGAGCCAGGCGGTCTTAGTGCCCAGCTCGTAGTTCCACAGCGAGTCGGATTTGAACTTGCGCGCATCCGCCAGCGTAAGATTCGGGTCAATGGCCCTGAGTGCCGCAGCGCAATCGAGCGGTGTGTCCGGAACACCGGCGGGCACCGATGGCACGAGACCACCGGGACGGAATCCCTTGGCCACCATGAGATACACCATGTGCTCAGGCGTAATGCGGTAGTCGATCTGCATTTTTGGATTCACGCCACTCTCGGAGGTGCTTTCCGGCAGGTCGATGATGGCGGGGCCACCGCCGACGGCCAGGCCCTCCTGAATTCCACTCGCCGTAGTCTTCACCTTGTACCAGCGCAGCCCGGCAGTCACCTTGAGCTTCGATGTGATCTGATAAGACCCTTCGCCGAATACCGCAGGTTCCTTGATCCGGGTGTTGCCATCGCTGGCGAACACCAGGTTGGCGTAGTCGGGGTTGTTGGGGCCGCCAAGCGAGTCATCCAACCCGGGCACCTGCGCCGGCGGGTAATACGCATTGAACGGTACCCGGCCATAGAAGTCGGAATAGAAGGCACCGACCACGAACTGGAAGGGTCCCTGCAGGTCCGAAGCAAATCGGACCTCCTGCGCAAAGCGTTTGTAGTCCTTGATCTCGGTGATATTGCCCGGATTCGGATCCGATCCAAAGTTGGACGTGATCGCCCCCCAAACGAAATCCGTCTGGTCTTCAACTTCCTGCACCTTGCGATGGAAATACGCGGTTGATGACACGAACTCGCCCAGGCCGGTTTTCCACTTGATGTTGACCGAGTACAGGCCCCAGCGGTCGTAACCACCTTCTGGAATGTTGAACCAGCGCGCCTGGGTGAAGCTTCCCGGTCGCAGGGTGTTGGTGAGGACCGAACCATCCGCATAATCCGGGCCGTACGCATAGCCGACGCCGTTGTTCGGCGCGCCCAGCACATCGCTCATCGGAAATCCGTTGTAACTGGCCTTCTGCAGCATGATGCGCGGGGTGATGGTAAGCCCGTCAGTGACCTTTACCGTGAGGCTGGCCGCGCCGCCATAGGTCTTGATGGCGCCAATGTCATCCACGACGGTGTGACCGGTGCCGCCCAGCGGCGTGCAAGTCTTGCCCGGCGCAAGACCGGCCGTATCCGGATCGGTGCAAAAGCTACGCTTGAAATAACCGGCCTGGCGGTCGGCGAAGCCGGAGATGCGCAACGCCGCCACGTCCGGAACCAACGGGATGTTGAACACCGCATCGCCGGTCCAGTTGGGGCGGCTGGTATCAGCGGTCTTGCCCATTCCACCGTGAATGGTGGCTTCGAACTTGTTCAGGTCCACCGGCTTGGTGATGATGCGTACCGTACCACCCATGGAACGCGCGCCATACAAGGTGCCCTGCGGGCCGCGCAGCACTTCGATGTGGTCGATATCGAGCACGCGCGGATCGATGGAGTCCGGAAGCGGTGTTTCGTCGATGTAGAAGCCGGTGACGTTGTCGCCGGAGATGCCGCGGATGGATACGGTGCGCGCCGTGCCGACGCCATCGCCCGTGGGCGCGAACGCGAGGTTCGGCACCTTGGTGGCATAATCGAAGAAATTCGTGATGGCTTTCTGCTCCAGCGCCGCGGCACCGAAGGTGGTCATGGACAGCGGCACCGTCTGCTCGCTCTCGGCGCGCTTCTGCGCGGTGACGGTGATCATCTCCAATTCATTGGAGCCCGGCTCCGCCGCAACGACCACGCCGGTACCCGCCGCCGCAAACAGTGCCAGCACGCTGGCGCAATGATGCTTGATCCCCATGATATTTCTCCGCAAGTTGCGTCGTTAAAATCGGGCGCGATGCCGGCCGTAGCTTTCGCGCAACAACTGTGACACGACAATTGTCGGCGGGTAACGTTTTACGTGTCAAGTAAATCCTGGTGGACACGGCTTTCACACGATCCTGGCGCATGCTGGCTACAGCCGCGGTAGGAACGCTAAGCCGGCGCCTCATCGAGCAACTGCACCCAGTGCACCACTGGCACGTCGGCGCCAGCTCTGTTCATGCGCGACAGCACCAGCAGCACGCCGCCCGCCACCGGCAACGCGCCGCCCGACAGGCCCGTGCCCGCGCCGCGCGTCACCACCGGCACCCCGTATGCCCGGCAGATGCGCAGCACGTGACGCACCTGCTCCACTTCGGTGGGCAGGACGACGAGATCGGGAACTCGGGTGTGCGCGCTCAGCGCATCGCACTCGAACGCGGCGCGGGCCTCCGGGCTGGTTTTCAGGCCCGCGGGATCCAGCACCTCCCGCAGTTCCCGAATCAGCGCCGGATCCACGCGCGCCTGCCGTTCAGCGGGTAACGAACCGCGCCGAGGTCTTGGACTTGATCTCCTCCAACGTCACGCCCGGCGCCATTTCAATCAGCTCGAAGTCCGCGCTGCGCGTGGGCCGCGAGAACACCGCAAGATCGGTGATCAGCATATCCACCACGTTGGCGCCGGTCAGCGGCAACTCGCACTTGGGCTTGAACTTGTGCGAGCCGTCCTTGGCGGTGTGCTCCATCACCACCACGGTTTTTTTCACGCCCGCCACCAGGTCCATGGCCCCGCCCATGCCCTTGACCATCTTGCCGGGCACCATCCAGTTGGCCAGATCTCCCTTCTCGGACACTTCCATGGCGCCGAGCACGGACAGATTGATATGCCCGCCGCGAATCATGCCGAAGCTGTCCGAGGAAGAAAAATACGCGGACATCGGCAGCTCGGTGATGGTTTGCTTGCCGGCGTTGATCAGGTCCGGATCCTCCTCGCCCTCGAGGGGAAAGGGACCCATGCCCAGCATGCCGTTCTCCGATTGCAGCACCACTTTCATTCCGGCCGGAATGTAGTTGGCCACCAGCGTGGGAATGCCAATCCCCAAGTTGACGTAGAAGCCGTCGCGCAATTCCTTGGCCGCGCGCATCGCCAGTTCGTTCCGATTCCAGGGCATGATGGTCCTCCTAAGCCGTGCGCTTGCGCACGGTGCGGTTTTCGATACGCTTTTCGTAGGAAGCGCCGCGGACGATGCGCTTCACGAAAATCCCCGGCGTGTGGATCTGATCCGGTTCCAGCTGGCCCGGTTCGACCAGTTCCTCCACCTCGGCGATGGTCATGGAGCTTGCCGTGGCCATCATCGGGTTGAAGTTGCGCGCGGTCTTGCGGTAGATCAGGTTCCCCTCGGTATCGCCCTTCCAGGCCTTGACCATGGAAATGTCGGCGACCAGGCCGGTCTCCAGCACGTAGGTGTCACCGTTCACCACGCGGGACTCCTTGCCCTCGGCCACCAGCGTTCCCGCGCCGGTGCGGGTGTAGAAGCCGTAGATGCCGGCGCCGCCCGCGCGGATGCGCTCGGCCAGGGTCCCCTGCGGGTTGAACTCCAGCTCCAGTTCGCCGGACAGATACTGGCGCTCGAACTCCTGATTCTCACCCACATAGGAGGAGATCATTTTCTTGATCTGGCGCGTCTTGAGAAGAATGCCGAGCCCGAAACCATCGACGCCGGCGTTGTTGGACACCACGGTCAGGCCCTTCACGCCCGAATCGCGCAGCGCCAGGATCAGATTCTCCGGGATGCCGCACAGGCCGAACCCGCCGGACATGATAGTAATGCCGTCGCGCACCACGCCCTTGAGCGCGGACGCCGCATCGGGAAACACTTTTGAAACACTCACGATAGCCTCCTAAAACGTCAACGCGCCATGCGACGGAGCGCCGCTTCCAGCGTGTTCGACAACAGCATGGCAATGGTCATCGGGCCGGCGCCGCCCGGTACCGGCGTGATCCAGCCGGCGCGCAGCGATGCGCCCGCGAAGTCCACGTCTCCCACCAGTGTGCCGTCGGCCAGACGGTTGATACCCACGTCGAACACCGCCGCGCCCGGTTTGATCCAGGCGCCGGGAATCATCTGCGGCTTGCCGATGGCCGCCACGACCACGTCGGCGCGCGCCACCTCGGCGGCCAGGTCGCGCGTGCGCGTGTGACAAACGGTGACGGTGCAGCCCGCCAGCAGCAACTCCAGCGCCATCGGGCGGCCGACGATGTTGGAGGCGCCCACCACCGTGGCGCGCGCCCCGCTCAGCGGAATGGCGTATTCCTGCGCCAGGCGCATCACGCCATACGGCGTGCACGGTCGCAGCGCCGGGCGCTTCTGCGCCAGGAGCCCGGTGTTGGTGGGATGAAAACCATCGACGTCCTTGTGCGGATCGATGGCGTCCATGATCTCGTTGGCATCCAGGCCCGCCGGCAGGGGCAGCTGCACCAGGATGCCGTCGACCTGGCTGTCACGGTTCAGCAGATCCACCAGCGCCAGCAGTTCCTGGCGCGTGACCGTGGCCGGCGGATCGTGCGAGAACGACTGGATGCCGGCTTCGGCGCAGGCTTTTTTCTTGTTGCGCACGTACACCGAGGATGCGGGATCCTGACCCACCTGCACCACGGCCAGGCCCGGCGCGCGGCCATGGAGCGCGACGAACTCGCGCACGCGCTGCGCAACGTCCGCGCGCACGCGCGCGGCCACCGCCTTGCCGTCCAGGATGAGGGGATGGTTGCTCGCCGACATGCGTCAGTACCGGTAGTGCTCGGGCTTGTACGGCCCGTGCTTGTTCACGCCGATGTAGGCAGCCTGCGCATCGGTGAGCTCGGTAAGCTGCGCGCCCAGTTTGGAGAGCTGCAGGCGCGCCACTTTCTCATCCAGATGCTTGGGCAGGATGTACACGCCGGTGGGGTACTGCTCGGTGCGCGTGAACAGCTCGATCTGCGCAATGACCTGGTTCGCGAACGAGGAACTCATCACATAGGACGGGTGCCCGGTGCCGCAGCCGAGGTTCACGAGGCGCCCTTCAGCCAGCAGGATGATGCGCTTGCCGTCGGGGAAAATCACATGGTCCACCTGCGGCTTGATGTTCTCCCACTTGTAGTTGCGCAGTTCGGCCACTTCGATCTCGTTGTCGAAGTGGCCGATGTTGCAAACGATGGCCTGGTTCTTCATGCGGCGCATGTGCGCCTGGGTGATGACCCGCGCATTGCCGGTGGCGGAGACGAAGATGTCGGCCTTGTCGGCCGCGTAGTCCATGGTCACCACGCGATAGCCTTCCATCGCCGCCTGCAACGCGCAGATCGGGTCGACCTCGGTCACCCACACCTGTGCCGACAACGCGCGCAGCGCCTGCGCCGAACCCTTGCCCACGTCGCCGTAGCCGCACACCAGCGCGACCTTGCCGGCGATCATTACGTCGGTGGCGCGCTTGATGGCATCCACCAGCGACTCGCGGCAACCGTACAGGTTGTCGAACTTGGACTTGGTCACCGAATCGTTGACGTTGATGGCCGGGAAGGCCAGTTCCTTGCGCTTGTGCATTTCATACAGGCGCTTGACGCCGGTGGTGGTTTCCTCGGTGACGCCCTTCACCGCCGCCAGGCGTGTCGAGTACCAGGTCGGGTCGGTCTTGAGCCGGCTCTTGATGGCGGCGAACAGGTACTGTTCCTCTTCGCTCCCGGGCTTGGCCAGCACGCTGGCGTCCTTCTCCGCCTTCGCGCCCAGGTGCAGCAGGAGCGTGGCATCTCCGCCATCGTCCAGGATCATGTTGGAGTGCCCGCCCGCGGGCCACTCAAAAATGCGATGCGTGTACTCCCAGTACTCGGCCAGGGACTCGCCCTTCACCGCGAACACCGCCGTGCCGTTGTGGGCGATGGCAGCGGCCGCATGGTCCTGGGTCGAATAAATGTTGCAGGAGGCCCAGCGCACCTGCGCGCCCAGTGCCTCCAGCGTCTCGATCAACACCGCCGTCTGGATGGTCATGTGGAGCGAGCCGCTGATGCGCGCTTCTTTCAGCGGCTGGGTAGCCGTGTACTCCTCGCGGATGGCCATCAGACCCGGCATCTCGGTCTCGGCGATCTGGATTTCCTTGCGACCCCATTCCCACAGGGCAAGGTCCTTGACGGCGTAGTCCGGGGCGGGTTTCGCGGCTGCGTTCATGAATCGGCTCCTACTTAGAAATCTGCGTCAATTACCGTACCACCCCGCGTCGGCATCCGGCACGTCGCGACTCGGGTGGCGGGCGTCGTCCACACCAGCACCCGGTGAGCGGGCGCGGTCTGCTGGGCAGCGCGGGTGCGCATGCGCCACCGCTCAGCGCGTGCGGGCGCGGCCCGGACCCTTGAGCTCCGCCGCCAGCACCTTCGCCTTGTCGGTCCGTTCCCAGGAGAACTCCGGTTCGGTACGGCCGAAGTGGCCGTAGGAAGCGGTCTTCTGGTAAATGGGCCGGGCCAGGTCCAGCATCTCGCGCAGGCCATAGGGGGTGAGGTCGAAATGCGCGCGCACCAATTGCGTCAGGCGCTCATCCGCCAGCTTGCCGGTACCGAAGGTCTGCACCATGATGGAGGTGGGTTCGGCCACGCCGATGGCGTAGGACACCTGCACCTCGCAACGCTCCGCAAGACCCGCCGCCACGATGTTCTTGGCCACGTAACGCGCGGCGTAGGCCGCCGAACGGTCTACCTTCGAAGGGTCCTTGCCCGAGAACGCACCGCCACCGTGGCGCGCGAAACCACCGTAGGTATCCACGATGATCTTGCGGCCGGTGAGGCCGCAGTCGCCCACCGGTCCGCCGATGACGAAGCGTCCCGTGGGATTGATGTGGTACTGGGTGCGCTTGTCCAGCCACTTCGCCGGCAGCACCGGCTTCAGGATCTCCTCCATCACCGCCTCGCGCAGCGACTTGGTGGTCACCGAGTCCTCGTGCTGCGTGGACAGCACCACGGCCTCGATTCCCACCGGCATCTCGTTCTCGTAGCGCAACGTCACCTGACTCTTGGCATCGGGACGCAGCCAAGGAAGCTTGCGCGCCTTGCGGACCTGCGCCTGGCGCTTGACCAGCCGATGCGACAGGGTGATGGCCGCCGGCATCAGCACGTCGGTTTCGTTGGTGGCGTAGCCGAACATCAGACCCTGATCGCCCGCGCCCTGCTTCTTCGCATCCTTGCGATCCACACCCTGCGCGATGTCCGGTGACTGCTTGCCGATGACGTTGAGCACGCCACAGGAGGCGCCATCGAAACCCATGTCGGAGTGGTCGTAGCCGATGTCCAACACGGTCTTGCGCACGATGCCTTCCACGTCCACCCAGGCGCTGGTCGTGACCTCGCCTGCCACGATCACCACGCCGGTCTTGACCAGCGTCTCACAGGCCACGCGACCGCGGCGGTCGGCGGCCAGGATGGCATCGAGAATGGCATCCGAAATCTGGTCAGCCACCTTGTCGGGATGACCTTCGGATACCGATTCGCTGGTGAACAGGAATGAATTACTCATGAAGATCCTCTAGCTTGTCCTTTCTTGACGAAAACTTTCCCGGTACCACCGCTCGAACTGCTCGCGCGTGAACTGGTGATTCTGCGGGCCACGCGAGCCGATCTTGATGGCTCCCATCAGCGAGGCGATGCGCCCGGTGGTGGCCCAGTCCTCACCGCGCAGAATGCCGTGAATCAGACCGGCGCGATAGGCATCGCCGCAGCCGGTGGGATCGATCACCGCCTGGGGCTTGGCGCTGGGGATGTCGAACCGTTCGGTCTGAGTGTGGATCAGCGAACCATCGGCGCCGTGGGTCACCACCAGCGCCTTCACCCGCGACACGATGTCGCGCTCGGACCAGCCGGTCTTGTGCTGCAGCACCTGCCACTCGTAGTCGTTCACCGCCACCCAGGTAGCCTGCTCGATGAAACGGCGCAGCTCCTCGCCGCCGAACATGGGCAGGCCCTGCCCCGGATCGAAAATAAAGGGAATCCCCGCCGCGGCAAACTGTCCGGCATGCTCGATCATGGCCTGCCGGCCGTCGGGCGCGACCACACCCAGGCCGATGCCGGCGGCATCGGCCACGCGGTTCACGTGGGCATGCTGCATGGCGCCGGGGTGGAAGGCGGTGATCTGGTTGTCGTCGAGGTCGGTGGTGATGAAAGCCTGGGCGGTGAACTCGGAGTCGATCACCTTGAGATAATCTTGTGGCACACCCTTGCGGGTGAGGGACTCACGGTAGGGTCCGAAGTCGTGGCCCACCGTTGCCATGGGATAGGCATGGTCACCCAGAAGCTTCAAGTTATATGCGATGTTTGTTGCGCAACCACCGAATTCTCTTCGCATTTCTGATACCAGAAACGACACATTCAACATGTGGATCTTTTCCGGCAGGATATGCGCCTTGAAGCGATCGGGGAACAGCAGAATGCTGTCATAAGCCGCCGAGCCGCAGATCAGGACGGATTTTTTCGCTGTCGTGGTTCGGATCATGCTGGGACGAGGGAGCGCGACAAACCGGCAATTGTACCGGCCTTAAGCCCGCGGTTGATGGCCTTTTGACATCGGCAGGCTCCTGCCGTGCGGCGCCAACCCTCCACCCGCAGCCGCCCTGGCTGGCCCGGTGGTTGCTCGCGGCTGCAGCTTACGGCAATCACGGCGCCCGGGCGCCGTTACTGGTGTGCGGCGCGCGCCAGCTCCGCCACGGCCTTCCTGGAAATCTCGCTCAGGCCCTCCCCGCCCTTGGCATAGTGCGCCACGATCTCGCGGCGCATGCGCGGATCCCAGAAACGCTTCATGTGACTCGCCACGTCGTCCACGGCTCGCACCGGACCCGATTCGCTGGCAAAGAACAACGCGATGTCATTGACCATCTTCGTCAGTTGCTCGGTATTCATCCTTTCCTCTACCGCTCCTTCAGTCGCTCCGGATGCGCGTACACCACGTGCTGGCCGGCGCGCGCGAATCCGATCAATCCCATGCCGGTCTTCTCGGCCACCGAAATGGCAAGACCCGTCGGTGCCGACACCGCCGCCAGCAAGCTGACACCGGCCGTGGCGGATTTCTGCACCATTTCGAAACTGGCCCGGCTGGTGATCAGCATATACCCACTATTCAAATCCGCGCCTGCCCGCAACAACGCGCCCAGGGTCTTGTCCAGCGCGTTGTGTCGGCCGACATCTTCGCGCACGCAGATCAACCCCACCCCCGCCGACACCCAGCCCGCGGCGTGCACGCTGCCGGTTTGCGCATTGAGGGGCTGGCGCGAGGACAGCTCGCGCAGAGCCGCATGCAACTCCTCCACGTCGATGGGCGCACCCGCCTGCACGGCCGCCACCGGACGCAGCGCCTGCTCCAGCGTCTCCGCGCCGCACAGCCCGCAGCCGGTGCGGCCGGTGAGATTGCGCCGCTGCTGCAGGAGCGCGGAAAAGCGCGCCGGCGCGATGCGCAAGTGCACATCGACCGCGTGCTCGCCCGGCTCGACGCGCACCTCCAGCACCTCTGAGGCATTGGCCACCAGGCCCTCGCTGACGGTGAAGCCCACCGCGAAATCTTCCAAATCCGCCGGGCTCGCCAGCATCACCACGTGCGGCACACCCTGGTAGACCAGCGCCACCGGCACCTCCTCGGCCACCGTATCGGTGACGTGGGTGATCACGCCCCGTGTGTAGCGCTGGACCGGTCGTTCAGACGTGGTGTGCATCGGGCTCGTAGCGTCGACGCAGCCGCTCTTGCCAATCCGCCGGCTGCGACACTTTGACTACCTGTACCGCGGTTACCTTGTACTCGGGACAGTTGGTGGCCCAGTCGGAATTGTCCGTAGTGATGATGTTGGCGCCGCTTTCGGGGAAGTGGAATGTGGTGTACACCACGCCTGGCTGCACGCGCTCGGTCACCTGCGCCCGCAGCACGGTTTCACCGGCGCGGCTGGTGATGCCCACCCAGTCGCCGTCCTGCACGCCGCGCGCCTCGGCATCATCCGGATGGATTTCCAGCCGGTCCTCGCCATACCAGGCGAGGTTGCCGGTGCGCCGGGTCTGCGCCCCGACGTTGTACTGCGAGAGCACGCGACCGGTGGTGAGGATCAGCGGAAAACGGCTGGTGGAGCGCTCCGAGGTCGGCACAAACTCGGTGATATAGAAGCGGCCCTTGCCGCGCACGAACTCTCCGATATGCATGGTGGGCGTGCCCTCCGGTGCGGCCTCGTTGCAGGGCCACTGGATACTGCCCAGGCGGTCGAGCTTCT
>JAFEGC010000081.1 GCA_018240265.1 Pseudomonadota bacterium
ACCGGGCGGTCGATGAACACGGCGCTCGGGTTCATGGACTGGTTGCCGGGCCGGGTACTACGGCGGGTTGGTGTGCACCGCGGCGCGCTAGCCGGTCGAACATCAGGTAGATCACCGGCGTCGTGAACAGCGTGAGCAGCTGGCTTACGATCAGTCCGCCGACCATGGCGATGCCCAGCGGCCGGCGCAACTCGGCGCCCACGCCGAAGGACAGCATCAGCGGCAGCGCGCCCAGGATAGCCGCCAGCGTGGTCATGATGATGGGCCGGAAGCGCAGCAGGCAGGCCTCGTAGATAGCCTCGCGCGGATTCTTGCCCTCGACGCGTTCGGCGTGCAGCGCGAAGTCGATGATCATGATGGCATTTTTCTTGACGATGCCGATCAGCAGGATGATGCCGATGATGGCGATGACGTCGAGGTCATGGCCGGTGAGCATGAGGAACAGCAGCGCACCCACACCGGCCGAGGGGAGCGTCGACAGGATGGTCAGTGGATGGATGTAGCTCTCATACAGCACCCCCAGCACGATGTACACGGTGACGATGGCGGCGAGGATGAGCAGCAAGGTGCTGCTGAGCGAGGCCTGAAAGGCGAGTGCCGCGCCCTGGAAGCTGGTCTGCACTGACAGCGGCAGCTGCAGTTCCTGCTCCGCGTCGCGAATCGCCGCTACCGCCTCGCTGAGCGAATGGCCCGGCGCCAGGTTGAAGGAGATGGTCGCCGCCGGAAACTGTCCCAGGTGGTTGATGACCAACGGGGCCGGTCGCTCCACCACGCGCGCCACCGCCACCAGTGGAACTTTCTGGCCGGTCGAGGCGGGCACGTACAGATCGTTGAGCATGGTCGGTCCGGTCTGCAGTCGCGGGTCGACCTCCAGCACCACGCGGTACTGGTTCGATTGGGTGAAGATGGTTGAGATCAGTCTCTGGCCGAAGGCGTTGTACAGTGCATTGTCGATGGCCGCCGGCTGCACGCCCAGGCGCCCGGCCGCGTCGCGGTCGATGTCGATATAGGCTTGCAGGCCCTGGTCCTGCAAATCGCTGGCGACGTCGGCCAGCGGCGCCGCACCGCGCAGCCGCTGCACCAGCTTGCCGGTCCACTCCGACAGCTGCTTGGCGTCGGGCGTTTCCAGGGTGAACTGGTACTGGGTGCGGCTGATGCGATCCTCGATGGTCAGGTCCTGCACCGGTTGCAGATACAGCTTGATGCCCTCCACGCGTTCGGCCTCCTGCTGCAAACGCCGCAGCACCGGGGTACCGCGCTCGCGCTCGGCCAGGGGTTTCAAGTTGATGAGCAGGCGCCCGGCGTTGAGTGTGGCATTGGTGCCATCGACGCCAATGAACGAGGACAGGCTCTGCACGGCGGGATCGGCGAGCAGCACGGCTGCCAGGCGCTGCTGGCGCTCGGCCATGGCGCTGAAGGAAATGGATTGCGGCGCCTCGGAGATGCCCTGGATCAGACCAGTATCCTGCACAGGGAAGAAGCCTTTGGGTATGACCACGTACAGCAGCGCCGTGAGCGCCACCGTGGCGCTGGCCACCAGGAGCGTGAGGCGTTCGCGCGCCAGCACCCAGCGCAGCATCTCGCCGTATCGGGCAATCATGCGGTCGATGAGGATGGTGGCGGTGCGTGCGAAGCGCGAGGGCCGCTCCTGCGCGTGCGGCAGCAGCAGCCGGCTGCACATCATGGGCGTGAGCGACAGCGAAATGGCCGCCGACAGCAGGATGGCCACGGTCAGGGTGATGGCGAAGTGCCAGAACAGACGCCCGACCACATCGCCCATGAACAGCAGCGGGATGAGCACCGCGATCAGCGACACGGTGAGCGAGATGATAGTGAAGCCGATCTGGCTCGAGCCCTTGAGCGCCGCCTGGAGCGGCGGCTCGCCGGCCTCGATGTAGCGTGCGATGTTCTCGATCATCACGATGGCATCGTCCACCACGAAGCCGGTGGCGATGGTCAGCGCCATCAGGGTGAGGTTGTTGATGGAGAAGCCGCTCAGGTACATGACCCCGAAGGTACCCACCAACGACAACGGCACCGCCACGGCCGGGATCACCGTGGCGCGGGCGCTTTGCAGAAACACGAAAATCACCAGCACCACCAGCAGCACCGAGAGCAGCAGTTCGAACTGCACGTCCTTGACGGAGGCGCGGATGGTGACGGTGCGGTCGGTGAGCACCGAGACGTCGATGGCGCCGGGGAGGCTGGCGGTGAGCTGCGGCAGGAGCTGCTTGATGCGATCCACGACTTCGATGACATTGGCGCCGGGCTGGCGCTGGATATTGATCACCAGCGCCGCGCGATCGTTGGCCCAGGCCGCGAGGTGGGCGTTCTCCGCGCCGTCGATGATGGTGGCGACGTCCGTGAGCCGGACCGGCGCGCCGTCCTTGTAGGCCACCACCACGCGCGCGTACTCCTGCGCGGACTTGAGCTGGTCGTTGGCGTCGATGGTGGAGGCGCGCGTGGCGCCGTTGAAGCTGCCCTTGGGCGTGTTGACGTTGGCATTGCCGATGGCGGTGCGCAGATCATCGAGCGACAGTCCCAGCGCGGTGAGCGCCGGCAGGTTCGCCTGCACGCGTACTGCCGGCCGTTGCCCGCCGGTGATGGACACCAGCCCGACGCCGGGAAGCTGGGAGATTTTCTGCGCGAGACGCGTATCGATGAGTTCCTGCACTTTCGGCAGCGGCATGGTGCTGGAGGACACCGCCAGCGTCAGCACCGGTGCATCGGCCGGGTTCACCTTGCTGTAGACGGGCGGCTGCGGCAGGTCGGTGGGCAGAAGGTTCGCGGCCGCGTTCAGCGAGGCCTGCACCTCCTGCTCGGCCACGTCCAGGTTCAGATCCAGCGTGAACTGGAGCGTGAGCACCGATGCGCCACCGGAACTGGTGGAGGACATCTGCTTGAGGCCGGGAATCTCGCCGAGCTGGCGTTCCAGCGGCGCGGTCACCGAGGAGGTCATCACCTCGGGGCTCGCGCCCGGGTACAGCGTGACGATCTGGATGGTGGGATAGGCCACCTCCGGCAGGGCCGAGAGCGGCAGCAGCCGGTAGGCGATGACGCCGGTGAGAAACAGCGCCACCATGAGGAGCGACGTGGCCACCGGGCGCTGGATGAACGGGCGCGACGGATTCATCAGCTGCCCGTAGTCGTGGTGGCCTCGCTCGAACGGCGGTGATGGCGGGGCGCGCTGCCCTGCGCCGCGGTACCGGCCTGCGAGGAGCCGCTGCCGCTCGCGCTCGCGCTCGCGCCGGCGCCGGGTCGCGCCGCGCCCGACGGTGCGGCGCCCGGCTCCACGCCAATCTGCACCTTGCTGCCCTCGCGCAGGCGGTCCAATCCGTCCACCACGATGGTCTGGCCGGGCGTGAGCCCGCTGTCCACCGCGACCAGGCTCCCATCGGCGATGCCGGTCTTGATGGTCTGCACCTTCACCGTATTGTCCGGCTGTACCACGTACACGAACGATCCGTCATTGCCGATCTGCACCGCGGCGGAGGGAATGACCGGGACCTGTCGCCGCACGTCCACCAGCGCGCGCGCGTTGACGAACTGGTTGGCGAACAGCTTGTGATCCTTGTTGCCGAACTCGGCGCGCAGTTTCACCGTGCCGGTGGTGGTGTCGACCTGGTTGTCGGCGGCGACCAGAACGCCGGTGGCAATCTTGTCGCGATTGTCCCGGTCCCAGGCTTCCACTGGCACCGGCGCGCCGGCGCGCAGTTTTGTCACGATCTGCGCGATGCGCGTCTCGGGAACGGCGAACACCACCGTCATCGGCTCCACCTGGGTGATGATGACGATGCCGGTGGTGTCGGTAGCATGCACGATGTTGCCCGGATCCACCTGCCGCAGGCCGGCGCGGCCGCTCAGCGGAGCGGTGACGCGGGTGAAGGACAGGGACAGCGCCGCGCTGTCCACCTGACCCTGATCGGCCTTTACCACGCCCTGGTACTGGTGCACCAGCGCACCCTGTGTGTCGAGCTGCTGCTGCGAGGTGGAATCCTGCGCGAGCAAGGTCTTGTAGCGCTCGTAATCGAGCTGCGCATTGCGCAGTAGCGCCTGGTCGCGTACCAGTTGACCCTGCGCCTGGGCGAGCGCCACCTGGTAGGGCCGCGGATCGATCTGTGCCAGCAGGTCGCCTTCCTGGACCATCTGTCCTTCCTTGAACGGCACCTTGATCAGCTCGCCGTCCACTCGCGGGCGCACCGTCACCACGTTGCGCGGCACCGCGGTGCCCAGGCCCGTCTGATAGACGTTGATGTCGCCCAGACGCACCTGCGCCACGCCCACGGAGGTGGGCCGTTTGGACGGATCGAAGCGCCCGCCGCCGCGGCGCGCGGGCGCCTCGGCCGGATCGGCCGGCGCGGCGCTGTCGGAGCGGTGATGACTGAAATACCAGGTGCCCGCCACGACCACGGCGATGGCGGCGGCGATCATTGCGGGGCGGCGGTGCAACGGGGGCCTCTGCAGTTCCTGCATGCGGTCACGATACCGCAGCCGGCCCCTGTCTGCCGACTGGAAACGACAGCCGGCGGTGAAGAAACGTCAAGCTGTCGCAAATCTGACGCTCAGTGCGCGGCGCGATCGGGCGGCGCCGGCGACCGGTGGAGTCGCCATCGTCGCGGGTATACTGGGCATCGCCGACAGCGGCAGCAGGGGGGCACTGACGATATGCGAAAAAGATGGCGTGCGGCCCGGATCGGCATTCGCCGGCTGAGCCTTTCGAGTTTTCTGGGATTGTTGTGCGCGGCTGCCGCGCATGCCGATGCGCAACGCTTGCGCATCATCAGCTGGGCCGACTATGTGCCGGCGGATCTGATCGCTGCCTTCAAGAAGGAGACCGGCATCAGCGTGGAGCTGACGCTGTCGAACAACGAGGAGATGATTTCCAAGCTCCGCGCCACCGGCGGTGCCGGCTTCGACCTGGCGCAGCCCTCGCAGGACCGCATCACCGGACCGCAGCGGGATTTTCGCATCTACAAACCCATCGACTTGTCCAAGGTGAATCTCAAGCTGTTCCGGCCCGAGCTGTTGGACATCGTGCGCCAGAACACGACGCTGGATGGCCATCAATATGCGCTTCCCTACCTGTGGGGCGCCGAAGGACTGGTGGCCGACACCAAGCGCGCCAGGATCGGCGACTACACCGACCTGTGCAAGCCCGAATACAAGGGCAAGACCTCGGTGCGCCTGCGCCGCCCGACGTTGATGGCCTTCGCCTTCGCCATGGGCAAGGATCCGTTCGCGCTGTATCACGATCCGCAGGCGTACGCGGCGCTGATGGACCAGGTGGGCGCGAAGCTCTCGGCCTGCAAGGCCAATTTCCGCTTCTTTTTCGACAACAAGGACCAGCTCTTAAACGGCATTCGCTCCGGTGAGCTGGTGGCGGCGATGATGTGGGACACCGGCGGCTGGACCTTGAATCGACAGAACCCGGACATCCAGTTCATCGTGCCGCGCTCCGGTGCGTTGGGTTGGCTGGACACCTTCGCGCTGCCGGCGCGCGGCAAGAACGAACCGGCTGTCTATGCCTGGATCAACTTCGCCATGCGTCCGGACAATGCGGCGCGCATCACCCGCTCGGTGGGCAACTTCACCGCGGCGCAGAACGTGGATGCGCTCATCGATCCGAAGCTCAAAGCGCAGTTTGCGGCTTCCTTCCCGCAGGGAGGCTTCAAGGGCATCCACTGGTATCCCGCCATTCCGGCGGGCTTGGAGGAGATGGAGGGTAAGGTGCTCGACCGCATCAAGGCCGCCAATTGAGCGCCGATCTGTTCGCGCGCGAAGTGCTCAAACGCTTCGGCGCGCACACCGCGGTGGATTCGCTGTCCTTCAGCGTCGAGCGCGGCAGCTTTTTCTCCATCCTGGGGCCCTCGGGCTGCGGCAAGACGACGCTCCTGCGCATGATCGCGGGGTTCCTGGCGCCGGATTCGGGTGACATCAGCATCGGCGGGCGCAGCATGGTGGGCGTCGCGCCCAATCGCCGGCCGGTGAACATGGTGTTCCAGCAGCTGGCGTTGTTCCCGATGATGTCGGTGGGGGAGAACGTTGCCTATGGCCTGGCGCGGCGCGGCGTGGCACGCGCCGAGCGCGAGCGCAAGGCTCAGGCCATGCTGGAACGCGTGGGCCTAGCGAACGCTGCGCGCAAGCGGGTGGATGAACTCTCCGGCGGCCAGCGCCAGCGCGTGGCGATCGCACGGAGCCTGGTGCTCGAACCCACGCTGCTGTTGCTGGACGAGCCGCTGGGTGCGCTGGATTTGAAGCTCCGCGAGCACATGAAAATCGAGCTGAAGCAGTTGCAGGCTGCCTTCGGCACTACGTTCGTGTACATCACGCACGATCAATCCGAGGCGCTGGTGCTGTCCGATCACGTCGGGGTGATGAACCAGGGCCGCTTCGAACAGCTCGGCACGCCGCAGGAGCTGTACTACCAGCCGCAGACGCCATTCGTGGCCGGCTTCGTCGGCGCCAACAACCGCATCGTCGGGCGTGTGGAGTTGCTGGATGGGGATATCGCCACAGTGGCGACCGACCAGGGTTGGCAGGTCCACGGCCGCCGCCACGGCGCGCTGTCGGTGGGAGATGCGGTGGAGGCATTCGCGCGGCCGGAGAGCTGCCTGCTCGGCCGCCAATCGGCGGAGCTGCCGGCCGGCCTGCCGGCGCATGTCGGAATCGTGCAGAGCCTGCTGTTCGATGGCGCCAATTCGGCGGTGCTGCTCGAGGAGGAACGCACGCGGCGTGAATTTCGCATTGCGCTGCCACAGACCGGGCAGTTTGCCGATCTCAAGCCCGGCGAGATGATCCGGTTCGGCTTCGATCCGCAGCGCGCCGCCGTGTTTCCCGCGCGGCCCGGGGCGGCGGGGCAGGCGGGCTGATGTCGGCGGCCTGGCGCGCGCGGGCGGCGCTGGCCGCGTTGCTGGCGCCAGCGTTGCTGTGGCTGGGCGCGCTGATCCTGCTGCCGCACGTCGAGCTTGCGGTGCTGTCGCTGCGCGAGCGCATCGGGCCGCAGCAGTACGCTGCCAGCCTGTCGCAGTACAAGACGTTCTTCACCGAGCCTCTGTACTGGCACATCTTCGTGCGCACCGCTCTGGTGTCCTGCGTGGCCACGCTGTTCACGTTCCTTGCCACCTTTCCCATCGCCTGGATCATCGCCAAAGCCTTGCGCGGCCGCGCCGGCGCGCTGCTGTTCATTGTCTGCCTGGTGCCGTTCTGGGTGAGCGAGACGGTGCGCACGCTGGGCTGGATGATCCTGCTGCGCGAGTCCGGCGTGCTGCCATCGCTCCTGGTGAAACTGGGCATCACCCAGGTGCCGGTGGAAATGCTGTACCACGATGCCACCATCCTGCTCGGACTGGTGTACACCAACATGCTGTTCATGCTGGTGCCGCTGGTGTCGAGCCTGGAAAGCCTGGACGATGCGCTGATCGAGGCCGCCTATGACCTGGGCGCCAGCGGCTGGTCCATTTTGCGCACCATCGTCATTCCGCACGCGGCGCCGGGCATCACCGCCGGCGCCATCATCGTGTTCATGCTGACGCTGGGCAATTACCTGACGCCGGCGTTGCTCGGTGGCAAGAACTCGGAGTGGTTCACCGAGCAGATCTACACCCAGTTCATCACGCGCTTCAACTGGGAGCAGGGCGCCGCTTTCGGCTTCCTGCTGCTCGGCTTGTCCACTATCATGGTGATGATTGGGCTGCGGCTGTCCGGGCAGCGTTTCGGCGATGTCATGAGGCGCACGTGAGGATGGCGCCTCGCGGTTGGGCCGCGATGCAAGGCGGTGCGGCGTCTGGGAGCTGCAGGTGATTCCCTCGCTGCCGCGTCCGGCCTGGCTACGTGGCGCCACGGCCTGCTACCTCGCCGCGTTTCTCGTGTTCCTGTTCCTGCCGCTGGTCGTGGTGGGCGTGTTTGCGTTCAACGATGCACCGTACCCTGCGCCACCCTGGCATGGATTCACGCTGGACTGGTTCCGCGGCAACGAGGCGGCGGGGCGCACTGGCCTGTTCCAGGACGAGGAGTTGCTCGGCAGCATCTGGACCAGTTTCGAGGTGGCGGTGTGGGTGACGCTGCTGTCGGTGGCCGTGGGCACTACCAATGCCTTCCTGCTCGAGCGCTTCCGTTTCCGCGGCCAGCAACTGCTGTCGGTGCTGATCCTGGTGCCGCTGGTGATTCCCGGTGTGATCCTCGGCATTTCCATTCTGGCTTTTGCCAGTCGCCTTGCCGGTCTGGCCGAAAACTGGTTCGGCTGGGAAGCGGAATTCCTGCGCCCTGGACTGCCGCTGGTGGTGCTGGGACAGTTCTCCTTCATGGCCACCATCGCCACGCTCACCATCAGCGCACGCCTGCGCCGCTTCGATCGCACGCTGGAAGAAGCGGCGCTCAATCTCGGCGCCTCCCGCGCCGCGGTGTTCCGCACCATCCTCGTGCCGTATCTCGCGCCCGCGCTGGTCGGCTCCGCGGCGATCTGCTTCATCATGTCCTTCGCCGATTTCAACACCACGCTGATGCTGGTAGGCGCGGATGCGCCGCTGACGGTGATGATGTACGGGCGCATGCGCGAGGGCGCTTCGCCGGTGCTCAATGCGGTGAGCTTGTTTCTGATGGTGGCTTCAGCATTGCTGGCATTGTCATTGCTGCGCCTCTCACAGAAGCGAAACGATGTCAGTGCGCCACCGGCCGCTTGAGCAGTTCCGCGCGGTCCATGGTCAGCACTTTCACGATGGTGGGTTTGCCCCCGCGCGTGGTGGTGAGCTGGACCTGCGTGCCGGCCGGCCCCTGCGCCCACACGCTGCGGTAGAACTCGGCGATCGAGGAGATCTCTTGACTGCCGACTTCGCGGATCAGATCGCCCTCGCGGATGTCGGCGCGCTGTGCCGGGCCGCCGTCGGTGACGCCGGCTACCACCACCGCGCCGCGCACCTCGGCGGCGTACATGCCGAGCCAGGGCCGCGGCGCGCGCGCCACTTTTCCCCTCTGGCGCAGGTCCTGGAGTATGGGCTTGAGCAGGTCGGTGGGCACGAACAGGTTGGCGTCGGATTCCTTGCCCTCGGTGAGTTCGCGCACCAGGAGCGAGCCCAGGCCGACGAGTTCGCCGTGCGAGTTCACCAGCGCCGCGCCGGACCAGTGGGGATGTGCCGGTGTGGTGAAGATCGCCTGGTCGAGCAGATACTCCCACGCGCCCGCGAATTCGCGCAGCGCCGCCACGCGTACCGCCAGCGGCGGGGCCAGCTGCGCATGGCTGATGATGTGCAGTTCATCTCCCACCATCAGGCGCGAACCATCGCCCAGCGGCACAGGCGGGGCACCCGGATTGCCCAGCGGCAGCACCAGTCCGAAACCGGTCACCTGGTCATAGGCCAGAGCATGACCGGGGATCTCACGACCGTTCTGAGTGGTCAGCCAGATATCGCCCGCTTCAGCGATCAGGTAGCCGATGGTGAGGATCAGTCCATCCTCACCGATGACGATGCCATTGCCGCTGCGTTGCGTGCCGAGCACCGAGGCGGTGAACGCGTCCTCGGGCACTTCGGCGCGCAGTTTGACCAGCGAGCGGGTGAGGATGGATGGATCGGCGGGCGTTTCGGTGTGACTCATGAGCGGTGATGAACCTGCATGCGGGAACACGGTAACGTGAATCGAGGGCCGCTGCATTCCAGAAGAAGCGTAATAGCATTGAGAATCGTTCTCAAGAATTTCCTCGCGAGCTTTTCTCATGCGTGCGGCAAAGGCAGCTGAACCGCGGCTGAATTTTGAACACGAACAAAATTTAATCTTGATGTATGGAATTTGCGCCGCCGATGGCGTGACAATGCGCGCGCTGATACGTTCTCCATTCATGAAGGTCACTACGATGCAAACGAAGATTTCACGCCGTTCGCTGGTCAAGGTCGCAATCGCTGCGGGAGCCGCCATTCCGGCCATGGGTTTGATGAACACCGCCGTGGCTGCGCCAGCTGTCGCGCTCGATCTGAACGATCCGCAGGCCAAGGCGCTGGGCTACGTCGAAGACACCACCAAGGTGGATGGCAAGGCCAATCCCACCCACAAACCCGATCAGAAGTGCGTGAACTGCGCGCAGTATCAGGGCAAGGCGGG
>JAFEGC010000082.1 GCA_018240265.1 Pseudomonadota bacterium
TTAAGTCACGTGACTTAAGACGAATATAATTTGCGTTCCGGAGCATCGTCAAGAGCGCCGATCCCCGCTAACATGGCGCCCGCAAGGAGCCGGTATGCGATTTCAATTCACCTCCACGCGGCGCAGCGGCCGCGAAGACACCCCCAAGGCACAGCAGATCCTGCGCGCCTCGCGGCGCCTGCTGATCCGCAAGGGCTTCGCCGATTACAGCGCGCGCAGCGTCGCCAAGGAGGCGAAGATCAGCCTGGGCGCATTGCAATACTGCTTCCCGACGCTGCATGCGCTGCTCGCCTCGACCCTGGAATACGTGGTGAACAACTATGAAGCCCATTACGTGCAATTGGAGCGCAAGATCGAAGGGTCAGCCGAAGCGCGGCTGTACGCCCTGCTCGACTATCTGGTCGATGACAACTGGAGTCCCGAGACCCGCAAGATCTTTTTCGGCATCTGGGCATTGAGCGTGCACAGCACGTTCGCGCGACGCATGATGCATGAAATGTACACCTACCAGATTGAGCGGGTCAGCGGATTCATCGCCGCCGCCGGCCCACATCTGTCCGCACAACACAGCCGCGATCTAGCCACCCAGCTCATGGCCATGATCGAGGGGTTCTGCCTGTTTTCTGAGCGGCCGACAGCGGGCACCCTGGACAAGAAGGACATGCAAAGACTGGTGCGCGAACTGGCGCAACGGCAACTGGATTCGGCGGAACTTGCGGCCACTTCGATGATCGCGTGACATGACGCACCGCGCCTGCACCTGCTGGCGCCTATCGGACCGACTCGTGCGCATGAATTAGCGTGGCGGCGGCTCGCGCATCGCAATGGCCTCCTTGATGAAACGCGCATGCTTGCCCACTGCGATGTCGGCGCGCAACACGCCGCGGATACGCCGGCTGCCGTCGATGAGATAGGTCACGCGCCGCACGCCCATGCCCAGGGGACCGTTCACCTGGTACATCTTGACGACTTCCTTGTGTACGTCCGAAAGCAGGGTGAACGGCAGCCGGTAGTGTTCCCGAAACCGGGCGTGCGTGGCCGGGTCCTGCGGACTCACACCCACCACTTTGAGCTTGGCCCGGATGAGCCGGTCGTGCAGGTCGCGGATCCGGCAGGCCTGACGAGTGCAGCCGAAGGTGAAATCGGCCGGGTAGAAGTACAGAACCAGCACCACGTCCCCCAAAAACGAGGTCAGGGAACGTTCCTGGCCGGCATGGTCCGGCAAGGTGAATTCAGGGGCGCGGTCGCCGACTTTCAGCATGATTCACCGGGTTTTCGTCCATGAGCCGGACTGCAGAGTAAGCCAGAACCGAGGCGGATCAAAGTTCGGCAAGCCTCGCCGGGTCGTGTAAGATATTGGGCCGGTCGGGGAAGTAGCTCAGCTGGGAGAGCGTCGCGTTCGCAATGCGAAGGTCGGGAGTTCGATCCTCCTCTTCTCCACCATTCCACATTTTTCCTTTATGGCACGGAGCTGCGCATCCTGGACCTACCGCCCCGTAGGCGTTCCTCGATCAATGTTGACCGGTCCGCCGCAGCTCCACACGGCGCTGGGGAGGCGAAGCGCCTCGGCATTCCGAAATGGCGAGGCGTTCAGCAGTACCGCATCGAATGGCGCGCCCTTCGCGAGTCGCGGGTGCGTGTGACCAAATTGGCGTCGAGCATTGGCCGTAGCGGCGCTCAGAGTTGCCTGCATCGGAAGACCGGCCTCGCGGAATCGTTCCATCTCCAGCAGCACGGCCCCGCCGTGCACCACGCCCATGCTGCCGGCATCGGTGCCGAGCAACAATCGAACTCCCAGCCTCTGGGCGAGAAGCAACTGCTCGGCATGACGGTCGAGAATGCGGCGCAGATTGTCCACCGCCGCTGGCGACCAGCCCGCCAGCCCTGGATGTGCCCATTGAAAATGTACGGGGCAAAACGTGGGAGTCCAGGCGATGCCCTTTTCGGCCATGATCTCCAGGATCGCGCTAGTCATGAAAAAGCCATGCTCGATGGAACCAACGCCGGCCTGTACCGCTGCCGCGAGTCCATCCACGCCGCTGCAATGCGCGAACACCCTTCGACCGTGACGGCGAGCTTCCTCGACCACCAGGCGCGTCTCGGCCGCGGTGAACTGAGGCGCATCGGTGACGGCACCGGCATTGAAATCGATGATGCCGGACAGGATCAGCTTGATCTCGTCATTGACGGCGGCCAGTTCGCTGACGCAGCGGGTGATATCCGCTTCATCGACCACATCCGTGGCGATGAACGCGCCATAGCGCTTGGGTCGCTTGATCCCGATGCCGCCTGATCGCACCTGCGCGAGGCGATCAGGCCGTTGGCGAGCTTCCGCCCTGATGGCATTGTTGATGCCAAAGCGATCGCCGGCATCGCGAACCCAGGTCACGCCCTGCATCTGCGCCGCGCGAGCGTTTCGGCGCGCCGTCTCGGTCAGCACCTCGACAGGTTGTTTCAGATGGGCAGATCGCTCCACAGCGTTGGTCATCGAACCATCCAGAAACAGATGCACATGTGCATCCACCAGCCCAGGAATGAGATACGCAGCACGCTCCACCGTCATCCCGCGAGCTGCCAGCGCAGCGCCGTGATCGGCGCTCTCCACGGCGGTGAGGATACCGCCCTCCACCGTCAGCGTAGCAGGGCCTGATTCATGGCGCTCTTCGCCATCGAACCATCCCTCTACCACCCACGCCCGGGGTAACTCCATGGCCTCAAGTCCGATACAGCTTGCGGACGGCACGAATGGCGTTGCTGCCGCGCTGTTCCAGGAAATCGCGGTAGACATTCAAGACATGGTTGTCCTCCGGCAGCGGCGCATACACGCGCCATGGAGTACCCAGCACGGTGTCGAAGCCATGCGGCACCGTGAGCGTGAGGAAAGCGCATTCCAGCGCATGCTTCAGGTCGCAACCGTCCACCGCCTTGGCAGGAAGCTGCTGGCCGATGTTGGACAGACCGCCCATCATATGCACACCCTTCAGCTCTGGATCGGCGCCAATGCGTCGAATGGCATCCACCGTGGCTCGATTGAGTCCCTCGGTATCCGCAACAATGGCGCTGACCGATACATCGATGAAGATGTCCGACAGGGCCATTCCATGGTCATGCTTCAGCCGCAGGACGCAACGGTGCGCAGTGGCATGGATTTCGTCCGCCGTCTTGTTGCTTCTTGCAGCGCCATTTTCCATCCGCTCGGAGGCCATCAACACCACCTTGAAGCGAAAGGATTTCGCCAGCTCCATCAGGTCCCAGCGGTGCTCGGTGATGGAGTTGACTATCGGGAGACTGCCGCCTGCTTTCGCCACATCGTATGTCTTCAGGCACAGATCCTGAACGCTGCGACTGGGAAAATCGAACGACAGCGGCAGGTGAACCACATCCTGGATGGCGCAAATCACCTCGGCCATGAACTGTGGCTCAGTCATGGCACGAGCACCGACATTGACATTCAGGTAGCGCGCGCCGGCTTGCGCCTGTTTGACCGCAAGAGCCTGGATGCCGGCAATGTCGGACGAGTCGAAGAGACCCTTCGTGCTCTTGAATCCCGGGTTGATGCGCTCACCGATGATGGTGATATTAAAATCGCTGCCGATCACGACGCCCTCCTTTCGTGCTGCTGCGATGTCAAGGCGATATTCCGCAGAAAATGCTGCTGAAAGTCGGCGATGGAGCTGAGTTCCAGGTATCGAGCCGTTGCCGCAATGGTCCGGGCGCGTTCGCGCGCGGCACGGTTGACCAGCATACGGCACACCCCCGACCCCGCGGCGTTGCCCACCTGCAGGTAGCGCTGGGGTGGTAGATCCGGCAACAGCCCGATGACAATGGCTCGCTCCACGCTCAGGTACGCGCCAAATGCGCCGGCGATGATGATGCGATCGAGCCTTGCCGCATCCAGCCCAGACTGGCGCAGCAGCAGATCGGTACCGGTACGAATGGCCGATTTGGCCAGCTGAACGGCACGCACATCGTGTTGCGTGAAGTGAATATCGGTGGCCAGCCGTGCATAGCGCAATCCGCCGGTTTCATGCACATCGGGATGCCCGTTACGCAGACGGCCGCCACGTTCCATCATGCCCGCCTCCAGCAGGGCAGCCATGGTATCGAGTACGCCTGAGCCGCACAGACCGACGGGTTTGGTGTTGCCGATAGTCGATACTACCAGCCGTTCTGCCTCCACCCGCACCCGCTCGATAGCGCCGATGGCGGCGCGCATGCCGCAGGAGACATGGCCGCCCTCCAACGCAGGTCCCGAAGGACACGACACGGACTGGATGCCACCTGCGTGGACCAGCGAGATTTCGGTGTTGGTGCCGATGTCCATCACCAGACAACAGCGGCCTTGCCAATGCTCCTCGCTGGCGAGCAAGGCGGCAACGTGGTCGCCTCCGACAAAGCCGCCGATGTTGGGAACCAGGTGGACTCGCGCTCCGGGCGCCAACTCCAGACCCAGCTCCGCCGCGGTTGGGCTCATCTGTGCGCATACCGCTGGGACAAACGGCGCTCGGCCCAACTGGCTCACCGGCAGTCCGGCCAGCAGGTGGTGCATGGCCGTATTGCCGCATACGACCGCATCGACCACATCGCCAAGCTGGACACCGACGGCCTGCACGAGGTCACGAGCGAGTGCATTGAGACCTTGAAGGACCGCCCGTCGAAGTTCCTGCGCACCGCTTGTGGCCTGGATTGCATGGTTGATGCGACTGATGAGATCCGCGCCCCAGGCTGCTTGCGGGTTCTCGATGCCAAGACTCGCCAGGCGCTCGCCGGTGTCGAGGCGTACCAGGAAAGCGGCCATGTTGGTCGTGCCCAGATCCACCGCCAGCCCACACTCCACTCGCCCGGGCGCAGCGAAGCCCAGAACGCCGTGCGGTCCCTGGCGTACCCGGACCGACCATCCATGCGCACGCAGCAGTGGCGGCAGCCCCAGCAGGGCCTCGGGGTTCGGCGGCAGCGCGTGCACATTCAAGGCTGCGGCAACCCGCTCCCAGTCGCCCCGTGGATCAGCCAGTGAAGCCTCGGGTACGGACACTTCCTGCGCCGTAATGCAAGGGTTCATCGCCGGCGGCAGCTCGCCCCGATTGCCCACCTCGGCACGTACCACTGGCGCCAGGGAACGTGGTGCGATCTGGATGGTGCAATCGCCGCGGATGCGCGCCTGGCAAGCGCGGCGCCAGCGATGATGTCGAGATAGATCCTCGCCGGCGTGTGTATCGATGCGCCCTTGCGCGATGCGCACCATGCAGGACCCACAGGTGCCTCGCCCCCCGCATGCGCCCACGACCCGTACACCGGCCCGGCGCGCAGCATGCAAGATGGTCTCGCCATCCAACCCCTCGACCTCGCGACCCAGGTCGGTGAACAGCAGTCGATGTGAACGAGGCGATTCGCTCATGAGCATCCCGTCAGGTCGCGGGAGCGATGCTGCAACGCTCGCGCGATCGGCAGGTGTCGCATCGTGACCAACGAGCTTCGGGCAGGTCGATGCCAACACCGAACACGCATGACATGCTCTTCAGAGGATGCAGTACAGCACCCCGGCTGGCGGTGACGCCGATGCGCTCCGCCTCTGCCAGCCGCAGCACCAACGGCTGGGTCTCCAATGCCAGCCCCGGATCGCCCGAACGCAACTCACCGGACAGGGTCAGTCCCTGCCGGTGGGTCTGGCGCATCATGCGGTGGCGCATGCGCGCCGAGACCTCGAACAGCAGCTCATTGCCCAGCGAATCGAGCGCCAGCGCCAATGAACGCTTGCCTTGCGCAAACAGAGTACGGACCCGTTCCTCCAGCGCGACTCCCAGGGTGCACACGCCACAGGCCAGCGCAGTCAGTGTCCCGGTACTGGGCAGGAGCCAGGGGGCTTCGAGCCTCTCGCTCTCAACCACCAACACCGGACCTTCTACGCCCTGCAAGGAGCGGATACGAAACATAAACGATGCGCGCCCCAGATCCTCCGCCGCCACCAGTTCCAAAGCTTGTGAATGCAGCCGCCTGACCACCGCCGAACCAGCCGCGCGCGACTTACTCGATGCGACAGTGGCCAGCAGGTCCTGCTGCAGGACCGGTTTCATGATGACTTCAGCCCGCGTATCGGCGAGCGGCGTCGAACATGGCGCGCACGTTCTCCACCGGGGTTTCGTCGGGGATGCCGAAGGCGGTGTCCAGGATCAGTTTGCCGCCCTTGTTCCACACATTGTCCACCAGATTCCTGACCGCGGCGTCGACCTCGGCCGGTGTGCCCGTGGTCATCATCGATGGCGAAAGATTGCCGCGCAGTGCCACCACATCGCCCAACACCTCGTGCGCCTTGATCAGGTCGGTGCGTTCGAACCAGTAAATGCACTTGCCGGGTGGAATGTCCCGGATGATCTCCAGCCTCTTGGTGCAATCTGACTCCCACAAGGGCATCGGAATCAGATCGGCCTGGATCATGTCCAGCATCATCTGGCGAAAGCTGGGCCACCAGAATTCCTCGAACTGCTTCTTCGACATGAAGGCATCAGGCGCCCAATGGATGGGGATGAAAACGATGGGATGAGCCGCGGCCTTGGCGTTGGCGATAGTCATTCGCGTGAGGTTCACGCGCATGACATCAATGGCCTCCAGGAGCTTGTCCTTGTTGCGGAACAGGTCCTTCATCATGCCTTTCGCGCCACGGAAATAATCCGCAAGCACATCGTAGGGCGCGCCGGTGTTGCTGCCGTTGATGAGCGGGAAGCCCTGCGCCATCAGCCGGCGGTTCCACTGCGTGCCGAGCGTCATGTAGCGGTCCACCTCCTCGGCCGCGGCGAGCACGCGCTTCAGCGACTCACGCAACGCAGGCTGCGCCAGCGGACGCAAGCCGTTGATCGCGCGAAGATAGAACATGCCGGGAAGCGCTGGGAACTGATCGAAACCTTCGAAGATCCCCATCACCCGCGGCAGGTATTGGTTGAGGTAGAAAGCCGTGGGATCGCGCACCAGCGCGCCGAACTCCTCCGGCTTCATATACTCCCGGTCCAGATACTGGTACGGCTGATGGTCGCCGACACCATGGCCCGGCCATTGCAGCTGCTTGAAATCCGTCGCTTCCAGTACTCGACCGAGGGCTGCACTCGAAAACAGCGGCGCGATGGCATCGGGCTCGAATTCAAGCACGGCGCGCTCGGTGATCGCCGCCGTCTTGTCGTAGTCGTACATCAGCTCCTTGTTGCTGATCCCACCGTACTTCGCAAACCAGAAGGTTGCGTACATGGCCACGGGCATGCGGTCGGGCTGCCTCAAGGCCACGCAATCCAGGATGCGCTGCCAGCGGGCATCGTGCTTCGACTCGACCTTAGGCATCGTGACCGGCTCGTTCATCGGGCCACACCCAGCCACTTGCGGCACAAGTCCACCGCTTCCACGGCATTGACCCCGAACGCATCTGCGCCAGTATAGGCACGAACCGTCTCGTCGATCTGGCCGCCGCCGATCATCACGTTGAAGCCGGAACGAATACCTTCGTTATCGAACGCCGCGATGGTTTCCTTCATCGAATCGAAAGCCAGCGTGAGGAACCCCGACAAACCCACCACTTGCGGCTTGAAGTCGTGGATTTCCTGGATGAACGTCTTGATCGGCACATCGACACCGATATCCTTCACCTCGAAACCATTGATGTCGAGCATGAACGTGACGATGTTCTTGCCGATGTCATGCAGATCGCCGTGCACCGTGCCGATCAACACCCGGCCGTGCCTGCGCGCGCCGGTCGCGCTCGTGTCGATGAGAGGCTTCGCGACGGCGCCGATCTGTTCAAGCATTTCGCCCGCCAGCACCAGCTCGGGAAGAAAGTACTCACCCTCCTCGAACTTCTTGCCCACGATGTCCATGGCCTCGCGACACAGTTCCAGGACGCGAAGGGGGTCCTGCTTTTCCTCCAGCAGCATTCGCTTGGCCAGCGTCAGCGCCTCATCCTCTTCCATGGACGCGAGCAAATGCACCAACCGGTCTTCCTGTTCGTTCACGTGTTCGCCCCCACAGTTGGCGCCGGATCCGGCGTTTGTTCGCAATGACGTTGACGGATTGGGTCCAGTGTGCGCGAGCGTACCCGCCGTGAGTTGCAATGTCAACTCATTTCGGGGCTGCTTGCTTCACCTAGCGCCTGGGCATCGCAGCTTCTATTCCGCGGGCATGTCGATATGACCATTGACTTTGGGCATATTGGTCAGCATGTGATTCAGCATGCTGATCAGCAGATCAGCATCGCCCGGAGCGATGCCCGCCAGCAACCGGCGCTCCCGCTCCAGTGCGATCTTGCTGAGGCGGCCATGCAGCTGGCTGCCGGATTCCGTGAGCGCCACCTCCAGAAAGCGGGAGCGCTGCCTGGAAGAGCGGATTTCCACCAGCTTCTTCTTCTCTAGCGAACGCAGGCTGCGGCTGACGGCCGCCTTATCCATGCCGATGACCTGACATATCCGGTTGGGCGATACCCAGCGCTCGGCAGCGATCAGACCCATGCAGCGCCACTCGATCGCGCCCACTCCGAAATTCTTTAGGTAAAGTGCCGAGGTGCCGGTGGTGAACCGGTTGGCCAGGAAGACCAGCAACGCCGGCACGTAGCGCTGCAGATTGAGATTGGCACGGGAGCGCGTGCGAGCTTCGGCGCTTCTCCGGCTCGCTGACTTCTGAGTGGACTTGCGCATGCTGTGGACAAGCGTACGGCCTGCAGCATCAGATTTGAAGGCCGATCTGAAGCTGGCCATCGGTGGTGGCTCAACATCCCGGCCCCCTGCAACTGGTTTGAGTTCGTGATTCCCACGTATTATTGCGTGCTAGCCTATGGAGTCATTGCACAGCCCCGGTAGCTCAGTGGATAGAGCGATTGCCTCCTAAGCGATAGGTCGCAGGTTCGATTCCTGCCCGGGGCGCCACCCTTAGCGGCTCGCCCTAAAGGGCAGCCAATAGGCGGGTCATGTAGATCCACCAGTGCCATGCCTTGCGTGCGTGGCGGTAAATCGCGAACGCGGTTGCCTCGCGCTGAAACTACCCGTCAATACGTCATGCGCAACACATTAGCACGCCCGATGCGCGGCACCACCACCACGTACAGCGTGCCGTACTCGTCATCGCCGATCTCGGGCACAGACTTAGCGCCGGACAGCCGTGCCACCAGTGCCGGCACCGTGTTGCTGTGGCCTACGATCAGCACGCGACCGCCGGGATGTTCATGCAACACGCGGCGTGAGAGCAGCGGCGGATCGTCTTCCGGACCTTCGCTCACCTTGATGCCGAGCTTCTTCGCCAGCGGCGCGGCGGTTTCATGGCTGCGTAGCGTGGGCGAGACATAGATGGCATCGAGCCGGCCCAGGGGCGCGCCGTTGCCGAACAGGCGCGCCAGCAGTTCCGCGCGCGCCTCGCCCACCGGAGCCAGATGCGGATCGTCGCCGGCATTCAATTGCTTTTCCGCATGGCGCACCAGCACCACGATGGTGGAAGTGTCGGTGGCCCACACCCATACCGCGATCGCCAGCACCACGAACGCGGCCGCTCCCATCAGCCAGATCGGCGTCAGGAAGGGTCGGCGGCGCAACGTGTCATACTCTTTCTTCACCTTGTCCATGATAGCAATGAATCGTCACCGCTCGCCGCTTCCGGTCATCGTCATCCTGGCAGCTGGCCGCTCCTCGCGGTTCGGCCGGCCGAAGGGACTGGCGAGGATCCGTGGCCGCTCGCTCCTGCGGCGGCTGGCGGAGCAGTTAAGCCGGATGGATCATGCGGGGGTCCGGATCGTCCTGGCCCCGCGTTCACCCCTGCGGCGGGCCGCGCAGGCCGCCGGGTGGGTGTGCCTGACCAACCGGCGCCGCGACGAGGGTTTGTCCAGCTCCATCGCCTGCGCGGCCCTGCATACGCGGGTCGCCGGCGCCCTGCTGTTCCTGCCGCTGGACATGCCGGCACTGAGCGGCCGTGACTTGCAACGCCTGCTGCAGCGATGGCGCGCGGGTCGCCGCCGCGTCGTCGCCCGTTCCCTGCAGGGACGGCCCGCCATCCCGTTGATCCTGCCGCGCTGGCTGTTCGGCCTGACTCGGCAGGCCCGCGGCGATAC
>JAFEGC010000083.1 GCA_018240265.1 Pseudomonadota bacterium
TTCTACCGACAGGTCGCCGATATTGTGAGCAAGAGGGGCATTGCCTACCATGCGGGCGTGAAAAGCGTGGAGCGCAGCGCGCTGGTGAGATACACGCCGGCGCAGATGTTTGCGCTGGTGAGCGATGTGGCGAGTTATCCGCGGTTCCTGCCTTGGTGCGCAGGCGCGCGGGCGCAGGCCGTGGACGCGAACGAGGTCATCGCCACCGTGGACATCGCCCGCGGCGTATTGCGCACCAGCTTCACCACGCGTAACCGCTCCGTGCCGGATTCGGCCATTGCGATGGCGCTGGAGAAGGGTCCGTTCCGCGCCCTGCGGGGGCAATGGAATTTCGTTCCCATCGGCGAGGCGGGCTCACGTGTGAGCTTTCGAGTGGATTTCGAGTTCAACAATCGCCTAATGGCCGTGGCCCTGGATGCAGCGTTCGAGTCCATCTGCGGCACGCTGGTGTCCGCGTTCGTGGAGCGCGCCAAGGCGGTCTATGGATGAGATCGTGGTGGAAGTGGCCTGGCGCGAGGGCTCACGGGTGCGAGTCGAGTCCTGTCGGCTGCCTGCCGGCGCGACGGTGGCCGATGCGCTGCAAGTAGTCGGCGCGCCGCGCGAGGCGGCGGTGGGTATTTTCGGTCGGGTAGTGGAAGCGGACACGGTGTTGTGCTGCGCGGACCGCGTTGAAGTCTACGAAGCGCTGCCGAACGATCCAAAACTGGCCCGGCGCGAACGGGCCCGGCAGGCGCGGCGGCGATAGCGCCGTCCGGCGTGGATGGAAGGGAAACACGGGGCGCGAGGCTCGCGACGGCCGCGACGGCGATAGAACGCCTACTGGTAGCGGCGCTCCGGCTTCATGGCTGCGGCCGAAGCATCCTGCGCAGCGGTCACCGCGGCCGAGGGTTTGTCGATTTTCGCCACTTTTTCCCCATCGAAGAACACGGTGACGCGGCGCGAATCAACTTTGCGGGTACGACCCTTTTTCAGGTAGTAAATGTAGTCCCAGCGCTCCTTGTCGAAGGTGTCGGCCACCATGGGTGTGCCCAGCAGGTAGCGGACCTGGCTGTGTGTCATGCCCGGCTTGACCTGGTCCACCGCCGCCTGGTCGAGGAAATTGCCCTGCTGGATGTTGAGGCGGTACACGCAGGCGGCGCTCAGCAGCGCAAAGCCGAGCAGGGGAACAATGCATTTCAGGGCACGGAGCATGGTAGTGGTGGAATCGCGTTGATTGAACGATAATGCGGCAGGTTGGATTTTCATGATACCGGAACCGAACCAGTGCCGCATCGAACCAGAGACTTGAGCTCGAACGAAAGCACGGACTTGCGCAAGGCGGGGCTGAAAGTCACGCATCCGAGGCTGAAGATCCTCGACATCCTGGCCGACGGAACGGCCCGGCACATGAGCGCCGAGGACATCTACAAAAAACTGCTCGAGTCCAACGAGGACATCGGCCTTGCTACCGTGTATCGCGTGCTCACGCAGTTCGAGGCGGCGGGGCTGGTTACCCGGCATCACTTCGAAGGCGGCATGGCCGTGTTCGAACTCAATCAAGGGGCACATCACGATCATATCGTGTGTGTGGACTGCGGCCGCGTGGAAGAGTTCATGGACACCGGCATCGAGGAGCGCCAGCACGCCGTGGCGCAGCGCCTGGGATTCGAGATCCGTGACCATGCCCTGATCCTGTATGGCCATTGCCGCCGGCCCGATTGCCCTGGCGGAGCGGCCGCCGACCGGTTGGCCAAGCCGCTCAAGTAGAGCGTCGCGCGCGGGGTTTCGGCGCCGGTGCCCGCGATGCCGCCGATGGCGCCAGCATCTCGCGCGCATGTTCACGCGCAGTATCGGTGATGGACACACCTCCTAGCATGCGCGCGATTTCTTCCACCCGCTCCGCCTCGTTCAATGCGCTCACGGCGGTGCGCGTGATCTTTCCGTCCGACAGCTTAGCCACGCGGAATTGGCTGTGCGCCTGCGCCGCCACCTGCGGCAGGTGCGTCACGCACAGCACCTGTGCATGACGGCCCAGTTCGCGCAGCTGGCGGCCGACGATTTCCGCCACCGCGCCGCCGACGCCGGTATCCACCTCGTCGAATACCATGCACAGCGCCGGCGCGTGCTGCGCGGCGGCCACCTGGATGGCGAGGCTGATGCGCGACAGCTCGCCGCCCGAGGCCACTTTGGCCAGCGCCCGAAGCGGTTGCCCGGGATTGGCGCTGACCAGGAACTCCACCTCGTCGACGCCATGCGCCGCGCGGGTCTGCGGATCCGACTGCACCTGCACTTCGAACCGACCGCCGAGCATGCCCAGTCCCTGCATCAGCCGGGTGATCTGCTCCCCGAGTTCGCGCGCGACCCGTTGCCGCGCCGCGCTCAACGCGGCGGCTGCCTCGTTGTAACGCTCCGTCAGGCGCCTAAGTTCCTGTTCCAGGCCGGCAAGTGTGGTATCGGCCGAGGTCAGGTTCGCATATTCCTGCTCGGTCTGTTGCAGCACCTGCGGCAGCTCCGCCGGCGTCACACGGTGCTTGCGCGCCAGCGCTTCGAGATTGGCGGCGCGGCGCTCCAGTTCCTCCAGGTGTGCGGGGTCCACGTCCAGCGCATCGAGATAGTGTGACAGCGCGGCGGCCGCTTCGCGCGCCGACACCTGCGCCTCCTGCAGCAGCGTTGCCGCCGCATTCAAATGCTCTTCCGTATCCGCCGCCGAGCGGATGGCGGCGGCGGCCTTGGCGAGCAGGTCGTGGGCGTTGGCACCCTCGGAGGCATCGGTGAGCTCTAGCGCCGCGCGCGCGGCCTCGGCCAGCCGCCCGCGGTTGGCGAAGCGTTTGCGCTCGGCGAACAGCTGTTCGATGTCGGCGGCAGCGCCCACTTCGGTCTTGAGTTCCGCGAGCTGGAATTCCAGATAGCCCAGGCGCGATTCACGCTGCTCGGCGGTCGACTTCAGCGTATCGAAACGCTCGCGACAGCGCCGGTAAGCCGTATGTGCCACCGCTACCGTGGCCCGCAGCGCATCCGTCGCGCCATGGGCATCGAGCAGGTCGCGCTGCGCGCTGCGCTTGATCAGGTGCTGGAACTCCTGCTGGCCGTGGATTTCGATGACGAAATCGGCGAAGTCGCGCAGCGCCTGGAGCGAGACCACCTGTCCATTGAGATAGGCCCTCGAGCGGCCATCTGCGCCCACCACCCGTCGCAGGATGACCTCGCCTTGATGATCGATGGACTGCTCGGCCAGCCACTGGATTGCGGGGCCGGGCGGAATACTGAAGCTGGCGGAAACTTCAGCGCGCTCGGCGCCGTGACGCACCACTTCCGAACCCGAGCGCCCGCCCGCCGCCAGCAACAGGGCATCGACGATGATGGACTTGCCCGCGCCGGTCTCGCCGGTGAGCGCCGACAGGCCGGGTCTGAATTCCAGTTCCACGCGATCGACGATGGCGAGATCCCGCAATTGCAGGTGGGTGAGCATGGTCTATGTCAGTCACTGGAACGCGCGTCGTGGCCGCCGCGGCCCCAGTGGAGCTTGGAGCGCAGCACGCGGTAGTAGTCGTAGCCGGGCGGATGGAGCAATGTGATGCGGGACTGTGCCTTTTCCACGTACAGCACGTCCTGCAGTTGCATGTCGCCGAGCGTCTCGCCGTCGCAGGTCACCTGGGCGCGGCCGAAGGGACGTTCCATGAGCCGGAGCGAAATCCGGCTGCGGGCGCTGACGATGATGGGCCGGTCGCTCAGGGTATGCGGACACACCGGCGCCAGCACAAACACGTCCAGCTCCGGTTGCACGATCGGACCGCCGCAAGACAGAGCGTATGCCGTGGAGCCGGTGGCGGAGGCAACCACCAGGCCGTCGGCGCCGTGCGAGTTCACCAGGTTGTCATCGATGGCGGTCTGGAAGTCGAGCATGCGACCCGAATCGCGTTTTTGCAGCACCACGTCATTCAGCGCCAGCGCGGTCAGCGGCTCGGCTCCCGGGCGTTCCAGTCGCGCGCTCAGCATGGAGCGGGGGTCCTCGGCATAGCGTCCGCCCAGCACCGTGTCCACGTCCTCGAGCATGGTGCGCGCGCCCACGTCGGTGAGAAACCCGAGCCGGCCGCGGTTCACTCCCAGGAGCGGCACGTCATGGCCCGCCACCAGGCGCGAGGCGTATAGCAGCGTGCCGTCGCCGCCGATGGCAATGATGAGATCGGCCTCCTTGGCGAAGTCGCGCGCCTCGCAGTGGGTCACCGAGCCCGGGGCGAAGGCCAGTTCCACCGACCGATCCACCAGGATGCGCCCCTGCCGGCGCGAGAGATGGCTGACCAGGCTCAGCATACACTCGGCCACGCGGGTATCCGTGACGTTGCCGATCAGACCAATGCTGGAAAAAGGGGCGTTCATGGATGGCGGCTTCCGGACGATGTTGTAGCATGCCCGCGGCGACTCGGTCACGGTTCAAATTCCATTATTTGCCGCGATTGAGGTATCTTGACTTGCGGGCGGCGGACTAAGATAGGTTTTATACGACTATGGATCGGCCGGGTCCTGAGCATCATCTCGAGGAGAGCTTGAGCGAGCGGGCGCAACTGCTGCTCAAGGCGCTCATCGAAAACTATATCCGTGACGGCCAACCCGTGGGCTCGCGCACCCTGTCGCGCGGCTCGGGGCTGTCGTTGTCCTCGGCCACCATCCGCAATGTCATGGCCGACCTCGAGGCGCTCGGTTTCGTAGTTTCGCCGCATACTTCCGCTGGCCGCATTCCCACCGACAAGGGCTACCGGCTGTTCGTCGACTCGCTGCTCAAGGTCAAGCCCCTGGGTTCGAGCGAAATCGAGGAAATCCAGCGAGGCCTTGCCGGCGATGCGCCCGGGCGCTCGGTGGTGCAGCTGGCCTCGCAGATGCTCTCCAACGTGACCCGTATGGCGGGCGTGGTGACCCTGCCCAAGCCCCAGTACGTGGCGCTCACCCAGATCGAGTTCATGCCGCTGTCGGACAACCGGGTGCTCGCGATCATGGTGATGAACAGCCAGGAGGTGCAGAACCGGGTGGTGCAGCTGGAACGCAGCTACTCCGGGGAAGAGCTGAAGCGGGCCGCCAACTACCTGAACGACATCGTCGGCGGCCGCTCGCTGGCCGATGCCCGCGCGCACATCGTGGCGCAGCTGCGCGAGACCCACCAGCATATGAACCGTCTGATGCTCGATGCGATTCAGGTGGCGCAGAAGGTGTTCGACGGCTCCGGCGCCGAACGCACGGAATATGTCATCGCCGGCGAGACCAATCTCATGGGCTTTGCCGAACTATCCAACGTGGAGCGTCTGCGACGTCTGTTCGAGGCCTTCAACGAGAAGCGCGACATCCTGCACATCCTGGACAACTGCCTGCGCGCCGACGGTGTGCAGATCTTCATCGGCCAGGAGTCCGGTTACAGCATTCTCGACGACATGAGTGTGGTGTCCGCTCCCTATACCATTGACAACCAGGTGGTGGGCGTCCTGGGCGTCATCGGGCCCACCCGCATGGCCTACGAGCGCGTCATTCCCATCGTCGATATCACGGCGAAATTGCTCGGTTCGGCCTTGAACGCCCGCAAGTAGCCCCCATTCACGCGGCTTTGGCGCGGGGGACGGGGAATGGCCCGCAAAGCCCGCCGGACGAACAATCGAGGTTCCAGCATCCGTGACAGAGACGAATTCAGCCGATAACCAGCCGCCCGGGCCCGCTCCGGGCTCCACCGAGGGGGCCGCTTCCACGCTCGAGGCCCAACTGGCGGCCGCCCAAAGCAAGGCAGAGGAGCAGCGCAACAACTACCTGCGTGCCGTGGCCGAACTGGACAACTTCCGCAAGCGCACCGAGCGCGAGATCGATCAGGCGCGCAAGTTCGCCATCGAGCGTTTCGCCCAGGAACTGTTGGCGGTGAGGGATGCGTTGGAGGTTGGCATCCAGACCGGCGCCGAAAATCCTGGCCCTGCGCTGCTGGAGGGCGCCAAGGCCACCTTGCGCGAACTCAGCCGCGCATTCGAAAAGGCGGGTATCCAGACCCTGGACCCAGCGGGCAAGCCCTTCGACCCGAACTGGCACGAGGCCATGGTGGCGCAGGAAAGCGCCGACCAGGCGCCGGGAATCGTTCTAAACGTCATCCAGAAGGGCTATGCCCTGAACGGCCGGCTGCTGCGTCCGGCGCGGGTGATCGTATCCAAGGCGGCGGGCTAAAGGCATGGCATCGCACCACCAGGGCCTTCGGAGCAGCGCACGTGCGATTGAAAATCACACCCCGTCCCCCATCTAGACACCACTGATTTACCGATTTTTCGAGAGGTTCAACAACATGGCTAAAGTCATTGGCATCGATCTGGGCACGACCAATTCCTGTGTCGCCATCATGGAAGGCGGCAAACCCAAGGTGATCGAAAACAGCGAGGGCGATCGCACGACCCCCTCGATCGTGGCATTCACCAAGGACGACGAAGTGCTGGTCGGCCAGTCCGCCAAGCGGCAGGCCGTGACCAATCCGCACAACACCCTGTTCGCGGTCAAGCGGCTCATCGGCCGCAAGTTCACCGATGATGTCGTCAAGAAGGACATCAACATGGTGCCCTACAAGATCGTCAAGGCGGACAACAGCGATGCCTGGGTGGAAGCCCAGGGCAAGAAGATGGCGCCGCCGGAAGTCTCCGCGCGCGTGCTCATGAAAATGAAGAAAACCGCGGAGGATTACCTGGGCGAGAGCGTGTCCGAGGCGGTGATCACCGTGCCCGCTTATTTCAACGATTCGCAGCGCCAGGCCACCAAGGATGCCGGCCGCATCGCGGGCCTCACCGTCAAGCGCATCATCAACGAGCCCACCGCGGCAGCGCTGGCCTATGGCCTGGACAAGGGCGGCGGGGATCGCAAGATCGCGGTGTACGACCTGGGCGGCGGCACCTTCGACATTTCCATTATCGAGATCGCCGAGGTGGACGGTGAGCGCCAGTTCGAGGTGCTTTCCACCAACGGCGACACCTTCCTGGGTGGCGAGGACTTCGACCTGCGCGTCATCAACTACCTGGGCGATGAGTTCAAGAAGGAGTCCGGCGTCGACGTGCGCAAGGACCCGCTCGCGCTGCAGCGCCTGAAGGAGGCGGCCGAAAAGGCCAAGATCGAGCTGTCCTCCAGCCAGCAAACTGAGATCAACCTGCCGTACATCACGGCCGATCAGAATGGGCCGAAGCATCTGAACATCAAGCTCACTCGCGCCAAACTTGAGTCCTTGGTCGAGGATCTGGTGCAGCGGACCATCGAGCCCTGCAAAGTGGCGATGAAGGACGCCGGTCTTGCCATCAAGGACATCGGCGAGGTCATCCTGGTCGGCGGCCAGACGCGCATGCCGCTGGTGCAGAAGGCGGTGAAGGACTTCTTCGGCAAGGAGCCGCGCAAGGACGTGAACCCGGATGAGGCCGTGGCCGTGGGTGCGGCGATTCAGGGCGGCGTGCTGGCGGGCGACGTCAAGGACGTGCTGCTGCTGGATGTCACGCCGCTCTCGCTCGGCATCGAGACCCTGGGCGGGGTCATGACCAAGGTCATCGAGAAGAACACCACGATTCCGACCAAGGCGTCGCAGACCTTCTCGACCGCCGAGGACAACCAGACCGGCGTCACCATCCACGTGCTGCAGGGTGAGCGCGAGCGTTCGGTGGACAACAAGTCCCTGGGCCGCTTCGATCTCACCGACATCGCGCCGGCGCCGCGCGGTCTACCGCAGATCGAGGTGTCCTTCGACATCGACGCCAACGGCATCCTCAACGTCTCCGCCAAGGACGTGAAGACCGGCAAGGAGCAGCGCATCGTCATCAAGGCTTCCAGCGGTCTGTCCGAGTCCGAGATCAAGCGCATGGTGGCTGACGCCGAGGCGCACGCCGAGGAGGACAAGAAGTTCCGCGAGCTGGTGGGCGCGCGCAACAAGGCCGATGCCACCGTGCACACGGTGGAGAAGTCGCTCAAGGAGCTGGGCGACAAGCTCGGCGAGGATGAGAAGCGCGCCGCGCAGGAAGCGGTGGACGCGGTCAAGAAGGCCATGAGCGGCGATGATCGCGAGGAACTGGAGCGCAAGACCGAGGCGCTGGTGCAGGCCTCTTCCTCGATCCTGCAGAAGAGCTCCCAGCAGCAGGCTGGGGCGGACGGCGGATCGGCGCCCGCGGAGGAACCGAAGAAGGAGGACGTGCTCGACGCCGAGTTCGAGGAGGTCAAGGATGGAGACCGCAAAAAGGCCTAAAGTGACCGGATAATTCGATGAGCATGGCCGCCGGCGGTTACTATCGTTGGCGGCTTCTCGATTTTTGGAATGGCGATTGCGGGATGATATGGCGAAGCAGGACTACTACAAAGTGCTAGGGGTCGCGAAAGACGCGGGCGACGCCGACATCAAGAAAGCCTATCGCCGTCTGGCCATGAAATATCACCCGGATCGCAACCAGGAAGATCCGCAGGCCGAGGCGCGGTTCAAGGAGGCCAAGGAAGCCTGCGAGGTGCTGACCGATCCGCAGAAGCGTGCCGTTTACGATCAGTTTGGCCACGAGGGCCTGGCCGGCGGACGTGGCGGCTTCGATACCGGCGGCGCGTTCAGCGACATTTTCGGCGAGATGTTCGGCGACATTTTCGGCGGCGGCCGCCGCGGCGGAACGCAGGTGTTCCGCGGCGCGGATCTGCGCTACGAGTTGGAGCTGGAACTGGAACAGGCGGTGTTCGGTACCGACACCGAAATCCAAATTCCCACGTTGGGCGAGTGCCGGAGCTGCCACGGGAGCGGCGCGGCCAAGGGCTCCACGCCCCGCACCTGCGATACCTGTCATGGCCAGGGTCAGGTGCGCGTGCAGCAGTCGATTTTCACCATCCAGCAACCCTGTCCGCGCTGCAAGGGCCGCGGCAAAGTCATCAGCAATCCCTGCGATACCTGCTTCGGCCAGGGGCGGGTACGCGCCGAGAAGTCGTTGTCGGTGAGCGTGCCGGCAGGCGTGGACACCGGCGATCGCATTCGCCTGAGCGGCCAGGGCGAGGCCGGCCGCAACGGCGGTCCGCCGGGGGATCTGTACGTGGAAATCAACGTGCGCAAGCACGAGATCTTCGAACGCGAAGGAAGCCATCTGTCCTGCGAGGTGCCGGTCAGTTTCACCACGGCAGCGCTCGGCGGCACCGTCGAAGTGCCGACGCTGGACTCGGCGGTGGAGCTGAAAATACCGCCCGAGACCCAGTCCGGGCGCGTGTTCCGGTTGCGCGACAAGGGCGTGAAACCCGTGCGCGGTGGCGCCGCCGGCGACTTGTTCTGTCGCGTGGTCGTCGAAACGCCCGTGGGTCTCAGTGCCGAGCAGAAGGAAATGCTGCGCCAATTCGAGTCCTCGCTGAGCAGCTCGGGCCGGCACAAGCCGCGCGAGCAGTCCTTCTTCGACGGCGTGAAAAAATTCTTCACCGGCGCGACCTGAAGACGGGTATGCCATGAGTTGCCGGGTGCGGACTGAAACGAGCTGCCGCTGGCGCTGCAAGGCCGGCCATCGATGAAACGTTTGGCGCTGTTCGGCGTCACCGGTCGCATGGGTCAGGCGGTGGTGCGTGCCCTGGCGGACTCGCGCGAATTGGTGCTGAGCGGGGCGCTGACGGCGGCGGAAGATCCGCGTATCGGTCAACCGGTGCTGGCGGGTGCCAAGAGCGGGGTGTCGATCGTCTCCGATGCGCATGTCGCGCTCCAAGGGGCCCAGGTGGCGTTGGACTTCAGCCAGGCCGAGGCGGTGGAGACGCATCTGGCGGCCTGCGTGGCGGCGCGGGTGCCGCTGGTGGTGGCGGTGACCGGATTGTCGGTCGCGACCCAGGAACGGTTGCAGGCGGCGGCGCGGCAGGTCGCCGTGCTGAGCGCCGCCAACACCAGCCTTGCCGTGGCGGTGATGAGCCGGCTGGCAGCACTGGCCGCGGGCTGCCTGCCGCAGTTCGAAGTGGAGATCACCGAAGCGCACCACCGCATGAAACGCGATGCGCCCTCCGGTACCGCGCTGAAACTGGGCGAGGCGGTGGCACAGGCGCGCGGCAGGACGCTCGCTGAAGTTGCGGTTTACGCCCGGC
>JAFEGC010000084.1 GCA_018240265.1 Pseudomonadota bacterium
CGCCGAGCAGCAGCGCCGCGATGGCGCTCATCAAAAAGGTATTGTGCAACTGCCCGCGCGCGACCGCGCCGGTCGCGTCCCAGCCGAATACGAAACTGATGGCAAGGCCCGCCACGATCCAGCCAATGGTGCCCCACACACGCAGGCCTGAAAATTCCTGCGCCGGATCGCGCAACTGACGGAAGCTGACCGAATTCACCAGCGCCAATGTCGGCATGTACAGCACCATGTAGGCGAAGATGTACGGAAAGAATGCATGGAAATCGGTCGCCATCGCGCTACGATACAACAGCGCCGCGCCCGCCAGATGCAGCACGCCGAGCACGCGCTCGGCGTTGAAATAGCGGTCGGCGATCAGACCGACGATGAACGGCGCGATGATCGCACCCCAGGACTGGGTGGAAAAAGCGGCGCCGATCTGCGCGCCGCTTGCCCCGAGGCCGATCGCCAAGTGACTGCCCATGGCGACGAACCAGCCGCCCCAGATGAAGAACTGCAGGAACATCATCAGCCGCAGCCGGTTCTTGACGCTCATCGGCACCGCACCTTTATTTCGTCAGGCGATCTCGCCCAGGAGTCGCCGCAGCATCACCTGGTGTCGGCGGATCATTTCCACCGCGCTGAACGGCGCGACGTCCTGCACATGGCGCTGACCTTCGTATTCGGTGGCGATCACTCCGTCGAAGCCGCCCTCGATCAACGCCGGGATCACTTGCGTCAGATCGATGGCGGGATCGACATCGTCCTCGCCCAGGCCCCAGGTCTTGCCGTGAATATGCCGGCAGCGCGACATGATGGGGATGAGATCGCGGGGATTTTCCGGCCGGATCATGAACACATTGGCCACGTAGCCGGCTGCCGCCGGACCGCCGTTCATGCGTGCCACTTCGGCGGCCACTGCCGCCTGCGGCTTGTGATTGGCCCAGGCATTCTCGATGAAGGCCGCGGCATCGGGACTCAACACGCCCTGGCGAATCATGTGGTCACGCAGATAGGGATTCGGCTTGTTCTGGAAAATCCCCATGTCGGGCACGAAACCGAAGTGACGGGTCTTCTCCGCGATCTTCAGCAGCCGCTCGACCAGCCGTCCGTGGATGTGGACCGGAAAATGCAACTCCACACCCAGCCAGATGTCCTCCTTCTCCAAGTGCGGCACCGTCGCCTCCAGAATGTCCACGGGTGTGCCGATGAGCGCGCGGATGCGCGGGATCCCCAGGCGCTTGGCCAAATGGATGTCGCGCAACATGGTGTCCACGCCTTCCTGCACGTTCAGCGTGTGCGTACGGGTGCGCAGCGAATCGATGAACTGGGTATAGCAGGCCGGCTGCAGATGATATTTCTCGATCCAGCCATGCCATTGATCTACCCAGGCGGCGGGTGGATTCGGGAAGTTCGGTACCATCATTTCCGCCAGCAGTTCCACACCGTAGGCGCCAATGTCCGACATTTCCCGCAGGCAGTCTTCCACGCTCATCTGGCGCACGAAGAAGTCCTCCTGATAGGAGTACATGGCCACGCCGCGCCGGATGCGATGCTTGGACGTTGGCGTGGCGCCGACTCCTGCCGCTGCGGGCGCGGTACCCCTCGCCTCGGCCCCTCGTGCATCGCGGGCCGTGCCATCCGGGGTTGCATTGCCTCTTCCTGCGCTGACCGTCGATCCAAGTGCCGATCCCAGGGCAACGCCGGCCGCGCTCAAGAAGCTTCGTCGGGAAAGCGTCATGCGAATCTCCTACTGCACCAGCGTCATGCGCCGTGTAACGACGGTGGGGCCTTCGATGAAGGTCGAGTACTTGCCGTTCTGCCACAGCCCAGGGAACTCCTCGTACAGGTGTTCCGGATCCTGCGCCGGCAGATAGGATTTGCGGATCACGATTGCCACGCGCACCTCGTGTATGCCCGGCTTCAACCCACCGGGGCGGGCGACGAACAGCGTGGCCGGATCGCCAAAACCCCAGCGCACGCTGTCGGCCTCCAACATCTGCGCCATGGTGAAGGTTCGTCCCGACACTCGGATGCGCAGGGACTCGGGCGCGATCGCCTGCCCATCCACCGCCAGTTCCAGCGAGTGCACCGAGGACAGAAAAATGCCGCGGTAGTAAGGCACGCGGATATCGATCTGATAACCAGATAGCGCGCCACTGTCGCGCGAATTCTTGAATCCGGTGTTCATGATGACGTAAGGATCTTGCATGCATGCTCCCGTGCCGCGTTCAGGCGCCGGCGTGTGAAGTCAGTCTTCCCGCTTTGAGGCCTGCCGCGGCGAACTCCGCCGCCCGTGCCGTCAGCGCCATGTATGTCAAAGAGGGGTTCACGCAGGAACTGGAACTCATGCACGCCCCATCGGTCACAAACAGATTGGGCACATCATGCGCCTGATTGCGCGCATTCAGCACCGAGGTATGCGGGTCTCGTCCCATGCGCGCACCGCCGAACTCGTGGATCGATGTTCCCGCCGTAAACGGCTGTTCGAGCGCCTGCACGTCCACACCGCCGGCCGCCTTCATCATCGCCACTGCTTGCTCCACCATGTCGCGCCCGGCCCGCGTCTCGTTCTCACGATAGCTGAGTTCGAAGCGTAACTGCGGAATGCCAAAGCGGTCGGTCTGACGGTCGAGCACCACGCGGTTGTCCTCATACGGCAGACATTCGACGAAGCCAAGCATGAACAGCAGCCAGTGCCCGGGTCGTCGCAGAGCTCGCTTGAAGTCGGCGCCGAAACCGGGCGTGGAATACCAGTTCGCGTTCCATTCCATAGGCATTGCCATTCCCTGATAGCCGTAGCCGCGCACAAAATCCATCGACGGCTCATCGCCACCCAGATTACGAAAGCGCGGTAGATAAAACGAATTGGGACGATTGCCGTAGTAGTACTTGGCATCGAACCCCGGAATCACCGCGCCCGCGCCCTGCCCATGCATGTGATCCATGACGTAGCGTCCAAGTGTCCCGCTACGGTTGGCCAGTCCCTGCGGGAAAGATCGCGATGTGGAATTCAGCAGAATTTGCACGCTGGCAAATGCCGATGCGCACAGGAACACCACCCGCGCGCTGACGCGCTGCCGCTGCCGCGTGTTGGCGTCGATCACCCGCACCGCGGCGATGCGGCCAGTCTTTTCATCGAATTCCAGCGATTCCACCACGCTGTCCGGTCGCAGCGTGAAATTGCCGGTCTTCCTGGCTGCCGGCAGGGTCGAACTCTGCGAGCTGAAATAGGCTCCCGCCGTGCAGCCACGCTGGCAGGGTCCGCAGTAATGACAGGCTGTGCGATCACCGATCGGACGAGTCAGATTGGCGACGCGGCCGATGGTGAGGTGGCGACCGGGAAAACTCGTCTCCACCGCCCGCTTGAACGACTTCTCCACGATGTTCAGATCCATCGGCGGTTGGAATTCGCCATCCGGCAGGTGCGCCAGGCCCAGCGCTTCACCGCTCACGCCGATGAACCGCTCCACATGCGAATACCAGTCCTTGATGTCACGGTAGCGGATCGGCCAGTCGCAACCGTGGTGGTCGCGCCGATTGGCTTCGAAGTCCAGATCGCTCCACCGGTACGAATGCCGTCCCCACATCAGGGACTTGCCGCCAACCACATCCGCGCGAAACCAGTTGTAGGGCTTGCCTGGTGCCTGCTGGTAGGGATTGAGCCGGTCGTTGTTCCAGAAATGCAGCGTAGTGGAATCGAAGCCGCGGGCGCGTCGCTGGATGTAGTAGTCGGTTTCGTACAGCTGGCGGTCCGGCAAGTTGCGATTCGGCATCTTCCACCGCGGCAGATGCTCGGTCACGTAATCCTTGCCGTGCTCCACCATCCGGCCCCGTTCGAGCATCAGCACTTTCAGGCCGCGCTCGCACAACTCCTTGGCAGCCCAACCGCCGGTGATACCCGAGCCCACCACGATCGCATCGAATTCGGCCTGTGCCATGACTACTGTTCGCCCATTGTCATTATGAGGACCATTGCCGACCAGTTCGGGCGAAATCGTAGTCGCCGTCGTAGGAGGCCGGGATTGGGTTATAGGACAGTTCCTGGGTCGCGCCGACTTCGGAGGTGTAGTAGCCGAGCACGGTCAGCGCCTTCACGCGCGGGAAAAACGGTACTTCGCCGCCCACCGCATCCGCCACGGTCTTCATGGGCTCTGGCTGATAACCGGTGGCGCGCCGCTCGGCCTCGGTCAGAGCCGCGGAACGTTGCCCGGCATCGCACAGTGCGAAACTGCGAGAGAACCGCTGGGAACAGAAGGCATCGAGCTCATCCAGCCCCTTAAGGAAGCTGACGCGTTCGGCCGTCGTGAACCAGGTGCTGACGATGTGATCGATGAAGGCCGGCACGCCGGCCTCGACGGCGCCCGGCGTATCGGTGGCGGGGATGATGAGTTCGGCGATGTCCGACAGCATCGTGCGTTGGCGCTCGTCCAGGAGCGATGGCTGCGCCACCGCCGCGTCGGAGACTCCCGCCGCGCTTGACCCCACCGTGTCTGGCGCCGCCGCCTGCGCGGCGCTATGCACATGCGCGGCAGCCTGCGCCAGGCGAACGCCGAACACACCGCCCGACGCCAAGGCGAAATATCGCAGCGCATCGCGCCGGTTCATACGGCGCCGTCCCGTTCGCTCATCGGTTACCCGCCCCTCGCATCGCCCTGCCATCGGCCGACTTTTCGGCCGCGCCCGTGTTGCAAAGCATGGCGCAAGCTGCTACCAATGTAAAGCATTACAATTTCTCACCCTCCTTGGAGATTCCCATGAAGCTCACCGACGCGGTGAAGATGGTGACCGCCCTCATTGCGCCACCGCTGCCGCGGTAGCGAGGTCACCGTCCAGGTATCGAGATGATCACGTCGCGCGGCCCCACTCACTTCCGGCCGGGCCGCCGCGCCGGCGCGGCGGTGCTCGCCCGGATCTCCAGCTTGTGCGGCAGTGTGATGCTCACCGGTTTTGCCACCTTTCCCTGCAGGATGCCCAGCAGCAAGCGCACGGTCTCACGCCCGATATCCAGCATCGGTTGGCTGATGGTGGTCAGCGCCGGCGTCATGTAGCGCGCGAAACGGATATCGTCGAAACCGGCCACCGACAGGTCCTGCGGCACCACCCGACCGTTGCGGCGCGCGTAATCGAGCACGCCGATGGCCATTTCGTCGTTGAAGCAGAAAATGGCCGTGGGTGCCGACTCCTGCGCCAGCAGCCGCGCCGCCGCTGCGATGCCCGACTCGATGGAGAAATCGCCATTGATCACCGCCACCTGGCGGCCGGCGTCATGCGCCCGGGCGCTGTTCATCACGCCGCGCAGACGGTCGCGGCTCAAGGGACTGACCAGGGGCCCGGTGATCACGCCGATATGCCGATGCCCTAGCCCGAACAGGTGGTCCATGCCTTCCGCGGCGGCCGCGGTGTTGTCGATATGCGCGCTGGGCACGCCCAGGCTCGGGCTGTATTCGCAGCCGTTGACGATCGGCGCTCGGCCGCGGTGCCGCTTCATGAACTCCTTGCTGGAGCGCGACATGCTGTGGCCGAGAAAAATGAGCCCATCCACCTCGCGCCGCAGCAGCATCTCACCGTAGCGGTCCTCGCGATCCGCCTCGTGATGCGTATCGCCCAGCACCACCGAATAACCCTCGCGCAGCGCCGCCTCTTCGATGCCCTGGATGATGAGCGAGAAAAATGGATTGGCAATGTCCGGCACCGTCACCAGCAGCTTGCGGGTGGTGGAGGTGCGCAGGCTCTTGGCCGCTGCGTTCGGGGAATAGTTGAGCTCACCGATAGCCTTGAGTACGCGACGCCGCGTGGGTACCGATACCACCTCCGGATTACTCAGCACCCGCGACACGGTCGCCGTCGACACTTCGGCCCTGGCGGCTACATCGTGAATAGTGGTCATCGACTGCTCCTGCGTCTGCGATTCGAACGACAGTTTGATGATGCACAGTATACCGATATGGTCACTGTAAACGGCGTTTACATGGTATTTCTCCGACGGGTGGGCCTTTCAAAGGCGCCGTGCCTTCAGTCGCGTATTGAGGGCGAGACCGACAGGTGGCCTCCGCGGTCAGAGATTACGACGCTTCAGCTCATCCACCGCATACGCGCAAGCGCGCGCCGTCAGCGCCATGTAGATCAGCGAGGGATTGGCGCAAGAAGAGGAAGTCATGGCGGCGCCGTCGGTCACGAACAGATTCGTCAGGTCATGTGACTGATTGAAGCCGTTGAGCACCGAAGTGCGCGGGTCGCGTCCCATGCGCGCACCACCCATTTCGTGGATAGCGGCCCCCGGAACCGCCGAAATCGGAATCAACCGCGCATTCTGCACACCGGTGGCCTGCAACATTGCCAGACACTCGGCGCTGGCATCCGCACGCATGGCGGCTTCGTTGTCGCCATACGTCATATCGATGCGCAAGGCGGGAATGCCCCAGGCATCTTTGACTTCCCGGTCGAGACTCAGCGTATTGTCGACACGCGGCAGGCATTCCCCCTGCCCCATCAGCATCACCTGCCATTGGTCGGTACGGCGCAGCGAGTGCTTGAAGGATGCACCGATGCCGCGCGATATGATGCCGCGTCTCCAATCTCTCGGCCATGCGCCGCCATTGAGCTGGTAGCCGCGCACATAGTCGCTGCGCCGCTCGCCGAGGTTGCGGAATCGCGGCACGAACAGCGGCCCGGGGCGCGCACCGACGTAGTGCGGCAGCGCCGGTCCATCGATCTCGCCCACTGCCAGTTGCGAGGGGAAGTGATCCATGATGTAGCGGCCGAGTGTGCCACTGGAATTGGCCAAACCTTGTGGAAACTCGGCATTCCGCGAATTCAGCAACAGGCGCACAGATTCGAACGCCGAGGCGCACAGGAACACCACGCGCGCGCGTGATATTCACGGGCACGCCCGGTATGGGCATCGAGCGTGCGCACGCCGGCCACCCGGCGGTGAGGGGCGTCATGGATGAGCGAATGCGCGATGGTGTCGGTCAGCACCGTCAGACGCCCCGTCACCAGAGCCGCGGGCAAGGTGGAACTCAAGGTGGAGAAATACGATCCCGGCGAGCAGCCGCGCTCGCAGATGCCGCAGTAATGGCAGGCTGAGCGGTTGCCGATTGCCGCGGTGAGATTGGCCATGCGGGCCACGATCGGCGCGGCATCCGATAAGGTGGGCACTGCGCCGGTGCTGCTGCAGTCCCTGCCGGCGATCATCCTCAGCCGCGTATTGCTGGGCATCACCGAGGCAGTGATCTACACCAACGTCAACACCCTGATGGGCGACTACTTCAAGGGCGAGCCACGGCGTAAATGGCTGGCCTATCAGAATGCCATTGGCTCATTGCTCGCCACGGTGCTGATAATCGCCGGCGGCAGTCTGGGCGCCGTCACTTGGCGCGGACCCTTCCTGCTGTATCTGCTGGCGCTGCCGATTTTCATCGCCGCGGTCCTGCTCACCTGGGAGCCGGCACCGCAGGAAGAGGACGCCCCTTCCGATATGGCGTCGGCCGAGTCGCCGGCATCCCGAGCCGGGCCGGACGCGGCCCTTGCCGTGTCGGCTGAATCACTGACCGCGCCCGGTGCAGCGTCAGCCATGGCCTACGTACAGTTTCCGTGGCGCATCATGCTGGTGGTATGCGCGGTGACGCTGGTCAGCGCGGTCATCTTCTTCCTGCAGCCCTTGCAGACCGGCGTGGTGATGAATGCCATCGGCAGCGGCCGCCCCGACGTCATCGGCCTCGTCAGCGCCGGCACCGGCTTCGCCCTGCCGATCGGCGCCTGGCTGTTCGGACGCAGCAAGCGCCTGCGTTTCGGTCAGTTCCTGACGCTCGCCTACGCATTGTTCGCGGCCGGGTTGTTCATCCTGGGCTCCTCGGCCCATCTACCCGGCGTGATACTGGGTGCCTGCATCGCACAATTCGCCTGCGGCATCACCTTTCCGCTGCTGAACACCTGGTGTCAGCGCAAGCTGCAGTTCGAAGTGCGGGCACGCGGCATGGGCATGTGGATCTCGACTTTTTTCGTCGGCCAGTTCTTGAGCACCTCGACGGTGGCGCTGCTGACTGCGCCGGCCGGCGGCATCGGCGGTGTGATGCGTTGGGCGGGATTGTTTTGCATCCCGGTCGCCGTGCTCGCGTGGCTTGCTGATCGAACCTCGAAGCGACCAACCGCCGCGCTCTGAACGGGCGCGCAACGCCGGCGCCGCGCTCGCCTGCTACCCGCTTGCCGAGTTTTTTGTAATGCTTTGCATTACGGTACCGCCCGCCACCTGACCCACCGCCTGCCATGAACAGCGCCTCGCAAACCCCAAAGCCCACGCCCACCGCCCGCGTCATCGGCGAAGGCGGCCTCTGCGCCACCGCCGAGGGCTGGAAGCTCGATATCCGCCTGCCCTGGTACCGCTCGTTGCCGGTATCGACCGTCGAAATCGACTCTCTCGCGGTCGACGGCGTGGCAGTGGACCTGAATCGCGTGCAGTTCGAACTTGAGAACCGGCGCCTGCCGTTGCGGGCCATGGCCGATCAGTGCCAGCTGGTCTGGTACGTGCTCGATTCCGCCTACCTGCATTTCCCGGCGCCGACGCAGGCCGAGGGCGCTCACGACATCACGCTGACGCTGAACTTGTATCCACCCTACATCCGTGGACTGAAGCGCATGACCCGTGAAACCCAGCGTCTCACCCCTCGCCCGAATTCGGCCGCCTGATACCCCATGAGCACCGCCATGAACCTGCCGCAAGGCCCCAAGACCGGCACCACGCTGTATGCGTTGACCAACGAGTTTCTGTCACGGCGCTACAGTTTCGAGGAGCTGATGCGCGAAACGGCCCGGCGCCGACTCGGGCCCGGACTGGAAATCGTGGGTTTTCAGAGCATCCGCGGCTTTCCGCAAGTCAGCGATGCTTTCGCGGACCGGTTTCGGCAATTGACCCGTCAACTGGGACTGACGCCCTCGTCCCTGGCCATCAACGCCGACCAGGAAATCCGTCGCGGCCAGCTCATGAGCGAAGACGAGATGGTCGCCTATCACGAACCGCAGATCCGAGCAGCAGCAAAGCTGGGTCTCCCGGTGGCCCGCTACCAGTATGGCGCCGGCCCGGAGGTGATCCGCCGCCTGGTGCCGCTCGCCGAACGGCTTGGTGTGCGACTGGGCCTCGAGATCCACGCGCCGCATCATGCCAATCACCCCGACGTGCTCAAGTTTCGCGACATGTACGCCCAGGTACGCTCGCCCTTCCTCGGCTGGATTCCGGACTTCAGCTCCACCGCGCGCACGGTGCCGCCGAGCTTTCTCAAATTCTTTCTCGCCAAGGGTGTTCCACAGAAGCTGATCGACCTTGCCATGCAGACCTGGCATGAGACCGGCGATGCCATGGCACGCATGACGCGGTACAAGGAAGCGGCACGCAAGTCGGGCTTCGACGAAGTTCAGTTCAACGAACTGAGCCTGGTGTTCCCGATGTTCGGCAGGGAGGATCCGCGCAGCTGGCTGGAATTGATGCCGGAGGTGGTGCACGTGCACGGCAAATTCTTCGGCTTCGACGCGGCCGGCAACGAGGAGGCCATCGACTACGCCGCCATCCTGCCGCTGTTCCGCGACTCGGGATACCAGGGTTTCATTTCCAGCGAGTGGGAAGGCCACATGTATTCGAACGCGGATGCGTTCCAGATGATCGAGCGCCACCAGGCGCTGTGCCGGAAATTGCTCGCCGCCTGACCCACCCAGGCCACAGCATCAGCCCCGCCAGCAACACCGGCCTGCGTCCAAAGCGGTCGGACAACGGCCCCCACGATAGTTGCCCGATGCCGGTACCGATCATGAAAGAGTTGATGATCCATTGCAGATCATTGACGCGCGTCACCGAGAACGTCCAGCCAATGTCGCCAAGAGCGGGCAGCATCGCATCGATGGCCGCCGCCTGCAAAGCCATGGATGCGGCCATCATGACCACGAATTCGCGGTGGGACGGTCCGCTGACAGCCGTCTAAAAGGGCTTGTTACACCACCAGAGTCATGCGCTT
>JAFEGC010000085.1 GCA_018240265.1 Pseudomonadota bacterium
TGCCGTCGCGCCGCCGCAGCACACGGCATGCCACTCGCCGTGGCTTGCCGCCTCAAGCCTGACTAGATGCGAGCTCCACGATATCCGCGAGCGCCCCTTGCACGCTGTCCGCGAACAGATCGACGATCTCCTGCAACTGCTCGCGTGTCGTGATGTAGGGCGGGGCGAGGATCACGCCATCCCCGCGCGTGCCGTCCACGTTGCCGGAAATGGGATAGCACAACAGACCCCGCGCGATGCCTTGTTTGCCGATGCGCGCCGACAGCAGCAGCGCCGGATCGAAGGGGGCTTTCGTGGCGCGGTTCTGCACGAACTCCACGCCGACGAAGAAGCCGCGGCCGCGGATGTCACCCACGGCTTCGATGCCGCCCAGCCTTTCGCGCAGCAGCGAGATGAAATACTCGCCCTCGGTCTTCACCCGCGCCACCAGCCCGTCGCGCCGCACGATGCGCTGCACGGCGGCGCCGGCCGCGCCTCATCCGCCCGATCGTTTCGCCTCGATGCCGCGCTTGGCCAGCAGCGCCACGATGGCATCGCGATGCTCGCCCTGAATCTCGATCACCCCGTCGCGCACCGTGCCACCGGAGCCGCATTGCTGCTTGAGCGTGCGGGCCAGCTGTTCGATCTCCGTGGCCGGCAGCGCAAGGCCGGTGATCACCGTGACGCCCTTGCCGGCGCGCCCCTGGATGGCGCGGCCGACGCGCACCGGGCCCGTCTTGGCCACGCCCGGCGCATGCTTGGGACAGACGCAGGCGTTCACGGGGCGGCGGCAGTTTGGGCACAGCTGTCCGTGCGCGGTGGAGTAGACGATGCGCGAATCCTTGAAACCCATGCGCGTTACAATACCAAACTCATGAACCCGCGCCGTCCCACCCATCTGGTCAGCATCGGCAAGGTCCGCATCGGCGCCGCCGCGCCCATCGTGGTGCAGTCCATGACCAACACCGATACGGGCGATGTCGAGGCCACCGCCGCGCAGGTGCAGGACCTTGCGCGCGCCGGCTCCGAGCTGGTGCGCATCACGGTGAACGACGATGCCGCCGCCGCCGCGGTGCCGCGCATTCGCGAGCGCCTGGATGCGCAGGGTGTCACAGTGCCGCTGGTCGGCGATTTCCACTTCAACGGCCACAAGCTGCTCAAGGATCATCCGGCCTGCGCGCCAAGCCTGGGCAAGCTCCGCATCAACCCCGGCAATGTCGGCCGCGGCAGCAAGCGCGATCCGCAGTTCGCGGAGATGATCGAGATTGCCTGCCGGCACGCCAAACCCGTGCGCATCGGCGTCAACTGGGGGAGCCTGGACCAGGACCTGCTCACGCGCCTGATGGACGAGAACTCCAGGAGCGCCGCACCGAAGGCGGCGATCGAGGTGATGCGCGAAGCCATCGTGGTATCGGCGCTGGAAAGCGCGCGGCGCGCCGAAGAGCTGGGCCTGCCGGCCGATCACATCGTCATCAGCGCCAAGGTCAGCGGTGTGCAGGATCTGATTGCGGTGTACCGGAATCTCGCGGCGCGCTGCCGCTATCCGCTGCACCTGGGTCTGACCGAGGCCGGCATGGGCAGCAAGGGCATCGTCGCCTCCACCGCGGCGATGGGCGTGCTGCTGCAGGAGGGGATCGGCGATACCATCCGCGTCTCGCTCACCCCCGAGCCCGGGGGCGACCGCACCCGCGAGGTGATCGTGGCGCAGGAGATCCTGCAGACCATGGGCCTGCGTGCCTTCACGCCCATGGTCATCGCCTGCCCGGGGTGCGGCCGCACCACCAGCACCTACTTCCAGGAACTGGCGCAGAAAATCCAGGGCTACTTGCGCCAGCGCATGCCGGAGTGGCGCCAGCAGCGGGTTGGCGTTGCGGAGATGACCGTGGCCGTGATGGGCTGCGTGGTCAACGGACCTGGCGAGAGCAAGCACGCCAACATCGGCATCAGCCTGCCCGGCACCGGCGAGCGCCCGGTGGCGCCGGTGTACGAGGATGGACAGAAGACCGTGACGCTCAAGGGCGAGCGCATCGCCGAGGAATTCCAGGAACTGGTGGAGCGTTACGTCGAACGCAGCTATCGGGAGAAAGCCTGATGACCGATCTGACCGAACGCCACTGCGCGCCCTGCGAGGGGGGAGTCGAGCCCCTGGCTCGCGATGCCGCCCTGGCGCTGATGAAACAGCTCGATGCAGCGTGGGCGCTGTCCGAGGACGGCCGCAGCATCCGCCGCGCCTGGCAGTTCCGCGATTTCTACCGCACCATGAGCTTCGTTAACGCGGTGGCGCATATCGCCAACCGCGAGGACCATCACCCCGACATCGAGGCCGGCTACAACTATTGCCGCCTGCGCTACAGCACGCATGCCATCGGTGGCCTGTCGGAGAACGACTTCATCTGCGCCGCCAAGATCGACCGACTGCCGTAAGCGCCGAGCGTCAACGTGAATCGAGCGCGGCGCGCGCGAACCACCGCTTGAGCGGCCCCGAACGCTCCACGGCCAACAGGCCCGCGGAGCGCAGCCGTGACAGCAGCGGATGCGTGTTACCGAACAGCCGGTTCAAGCCATCGAACGCGGCGGAGGCAGCCAGGTTGTCCGCCTTGCGCGCGCGTTCGTAGCGCCGCAATACCGCGAGTTCACCGATCGCTTCAGGCGCCATCGCCAGCGTCTCGCACAAGGCCGCGACATCGCGCAGGCCCAGGTTCAACCCCTGCCCCGCCAGCGGATGCACGCTGTGCGCGGCATCGGCCACCAGCGCGAGCCGTGGCCGTACGTAGTGCTGCGCGTGCTGCAGCCGCAGTGGAAAGGCGGCGCGGCCGCTGGCCAGGGTGCAGGCTCCGAGCACCGAGTCCGAATCGGCTTCGAGCTGGCGACCGAATTCCGCAGGTGCCAGTGCGCACAGTTCGACCGCGCGCGCCGCGGGCACGCTCCACACGATGGAACTGCGGCCATCCTGCAGCGGCAGCAAAGCCAGCGGACCACCGGGCAGAAAGCGCTGCCAGGCCGTGTCCAGATTCGCGGCCGCGGTGCGCACATGCGCCACCACCGCCTGTTGATGGTAGTCGTGGCCAATGGTGCCGATGCCCGCCAGCGCGCGCAGCGGCGAGCTCGCACCGTCCGCGCCGATGACCAGCGCGGCGCGGACGCATCGCCCGTCATCCAGCGCCAGCCGTACCGCCCGCTCGTCGAACGACAGGCCCGTGACCCGCGCCTGCACCGCCACCACGCCGGCCTGCCGCGCCGCCTCCAGCGCCGCCCAGCGCAAGGCTTCGCCATCGACGATGTGACCGAGGTCCGACTCCCCCAGATCGGCGCAATCGAAGCGCAGGGCGCGCGCGCCCCGCGCCGTGTCGGTGGCGTCCCACACGCACATGCGCTGATAGGGATGGCGGCGCGCCGCCGGGATGCGCTGCCAGGCATCAATGGAGTCGAGCAGGCGCTGTGAATTCCGGTTCAGCGCGAACACCCGCAAGTTCCAGTCGGCATCCGGCGCGGGTGCGCCGGCGAACCGCTCCGACAGCAGCGCGATGCGCGCGGCCGGCGCGATGCCACGCCGCGCCATCGCCGCCGCCACGCTGGCGCCGGCGGGTCCCGCGCCCACCACCACGATATCGAAATCAACGCCAAGCCCTGCGGGACCTCCGCTCGACCCTGAGGTTGCCGCGGACGGTCTCATGCCAGCGGCACTCCGCGCGCCAGGCGCGAGGCACGCGCGGTGCCGGAAGCGATGCGCGATAACGCCGCCTTGGCCGGCGGCAGCAGGTCGAAGGCCAAGAGCCCGGCATTACGCAGCAGACCCAACGGCGCCAGGGGACTGCTGAAAGTCCGCACCAACGAATCGGTGAAGCCGATGACGCCGCGGCGATCGCGGGCGCGCCAGTCATCGTAGGCGCGCAGCAAGTCCGCCTCGCCGCAATCGCCGCCGGCGCGCTGCGCCAACAGTTCGGCCAGGCAAGCCGCGTCGCGCAGGCCGAGATTGAAACCCATGCCGGCCACGGGATGCAGGGTCTGCGCGGCATTGCCCATGACGATGCAGCGATCCGTGCTGGTGGCCTGCGCCTGGGTCAGAGCCAGCGGATAGGCCACGCGCGGTCCGCACTTGAGAAAGCGGCCCAGGCGAAAACCGAAGCGCGATTGGAGCTCGGCGAGATAAGCCCCGTCATCCCAGCGCATCGCCTCCGCCACACGCTCGGCAGCCAGTGTCAACACCGCCGTGCAGCGCCCGTCCGACATGGGCAGCAGCGCCAGCGGCCCTTGCGTGGTGAACCGTTCGTAGGCGGTGTGGGCGTGGAACTGCTGCGGCAGCACCGTTGTGATGAGCGCGGTTTGGTGATAATCGCGCACCCGCGCCTCGACCCCCAGCGCCTCGCGCACCCGCGAGGCCGCGCCATCGGCCGCCACCAGCAGCCGTGCGCTGAGCCCCCCGCGCGCGCCGCCGCTTTCGATCTCGATCCGCACCCTGTCGTCGGCGCGGCGCACCTCGCGCACCTGCGCCGGCACGTGCACCTGGAGAGCGGCGTGCGCCTGGATCGCCGACCACAGCGCGCGCCCCAGCGCGCGGTTCGGCACCACGTAGCCCAACGCCGGCAAGTTCTGCCGCGCCGCCTCGATGCGCGCGAAACCGAAACGGCCGCGGTCGGAGACGTGGATACGCGCGATGGGCGTGGCCGAGGCCGAGATTTGCGGCCACAGATTCAAGGTTTCGAAAATCCGGCGCGAGGCGTTGGACAAGGCCGTGGTGCGCTCATCGAAGCTGGGCTGGTCGGGCGCATCGTGCGCCACGGCCTCGATCAGCGCCACGCGCAAGGGAAGCGGCGCCAGCGCCACGGCCAGGCTCGCGCCGACCAGACCCCCGCCGACGATGGCGACGTCTACCGGCGTATCCGCGCGCACCACCGGCGTGTCCGTGCGCACCGACGCGCCCGTGCCGGTCGGATTCATTTCGCCTGCATCCATCGTTCAATCTCCTCCGCGTCCTTGATCAGCCCGGCGGACAACACCTCTGGCTCGCCCTGGGTCACCAGCACATCGTCCTCGATGCGCACACCGATGTTCCAGAAAGCCCGCGGTGTGCCGCGCTCGGGGCGGATGTAAATGCCGGGCTCCACCGTCAGCGCCATGCCCGGTTCCAGCACCCGCCATGCGCCGCCGACGCGATAATCGCCGACGTCGTGCACGTCCAGACCCAACCAGTGGCCGGTGCGGTGACCGAAGAAGGATTGATAGGCTCCCTCCTTGATCAGCGTTTGCAGGCGCCCCTTGAGCAACCCCAGCCTGATCAATCCCTGGGTGATGACCCGTACCGCCGCCTCGTGTGGATCGTTCCAATGATTGCCGGCGCGAACCTTGTCGATGGCAGCGAGCTGCGCGGCCAGCACCACCTCGTACACCGCGCGTTGCTCGGGCGTGAAGCGGCCATTCACGGGATAGGTGCGCGTAACGTCGGAGGCGTAGAACTGATGCTCGCAGCCGGCATCCACCAGCAGCAGCTCGCCGTCGTTCAGGCGCGCATCGTTGTTGCGATAGTGCATCACGCAGGCATGGGCGCCGCCGGCAATGATCGGCTGGTAGGCAAACTCCGCGTTGTGTACGCGGAATTCGTGTGCGAATTCCGCCATCACCTGGTATTCCATGCAGCCCGGGCGCACGAAGCGCATGGCGCGGCGGTGGGCCGCGACCGCGATGGCGGCGGCCCGGCGCAGCCGCGACTGCTCGGCGCGGCTCTTGTACAGACGCAGATCGTCGAGCACGTGGTCCAGAGACAGGAACTCCTGCGCCACGCGCGCGTCGTGCCGGGAATGACCGCGCGAACCGTGCGCCCAGCCCAGCACCTTGGGATCGAACTCGGTGTGCACGCCCATGGAGTAATGAATACGCGCCCGACCCTCCATCAGGCCGGGCAGGATCTCGTCGATGTCGGTGATGGGGAAGGCATCGTCGGCCCCGTAATGCGCCACCGCCCCTTCCGGCCCGGCGCGGCCGCCGTCCCAGGACTCGCGCAGCGGGTCGCGCTCGCGCACGAACAGCAGGTACTCGCCCTGCGGACGACCGGGCACCAGCACTGCCACCGCCTCGGGCTCAGTGAAGCCGGTGACATAAAGAAACCGGCTGTCCTGGCGATAAGCATATTCCACGCTGCCATTTCGGTAACGCACCGGCGCCGAGGGCAGGATGGCGATGGCCTCCCGACCGATGATGCGCATCAACTGGCGGCGACGGCGGGAAAATTCATCGCGCTCGATGCCCGAACGCGGTGCCGGCACGGCATTCATCAATGCAGCCGGGGCGTCGCCGGATAGGCCTGCTGGCGCAGCGGCAGCAGTTCGTCGAACACCACCTGCGCGCCCACCCGGATGAATTCGACCAGTTCGGTGTAGGCCTGTTCGTTGGATTCGTCGGACTCGGAATCATCGCCCGAGGCGCGCGAAATTTCGGAAAAGTCGCGCACGATCTCGCCCACCTCGCCCGGCAGCGCGGCAAGATCCGAGATCTTGCCCGTGCCCAGCCCGTACAGAAACCCCGTACACCACAGCCCCAACGCATTGGCCCGGCCCGGCAGCGGCTCCGCATCGTCGGGCAGGAGCGGTGCGAATTCCATGCCCTGGTCGAAGAACGCGGCGTTGGTGGCCTCAAACACGCGCTCCAGCACCGCCGCCGACTCGGGCGACAGGCAGGAAGGCTCGGGCAGCACTTCGTTGAGCCAGTCGTCCATCGCATAGCGGGACATCGAACACAGGGCGCCGCACAGACAGCCATGCGCCTCGGCCGCATCGGCATGGCTTCCCGCCCTCGCCAGCACGTCTTCGAAGTCATTGAACAGAATCGGCAGGCTCACGAGGCTCATGATACCTTAGCAGGAGCGCGCCAGCGTCCCTGGCGCGGTCCGTCTTCCAGCCTTTGCAATGCGCGGAGCGCGGCTCTATATTGACGTTCCTATGAACGACGCTCCCGCCAAATCCGCCGTCGAACTGGAATTGAAGCGGCTGGAAAAGCGCGTGGACGACTTGGTCGCCACCGTCACCCATCTCAAGGAAGAAAACCGCGCGTTGCGCCAGCGGCAGGATACGCTGAGCCTGGAACGGGCCAGCCTGCTGCAGAAGAACGAGCAGGTGCGCGCCCGGGTGGAGGCCATGATCGGACGCTTGAAATCCATGGAGCAGGCATGAGCGACGGCATCGCGCGCGTCAGCGTACGCATCCTGGAGAAGGAGTATCACATCAGCTGTCCGCTGGAAGAGCGCTCCGACCTGCTCGATTCGGCCGAGTACCTCAACAACAAGATGCGCGAGATCCGCGACACCGGCAAGGTCGTCGGCCTGGACCGCATCGCGGTAATCGCGGCGCTGAACATGGCCAACGAGCTGCTGCGCGTGCGCAATCGTGACAACAGTCTCGAAACCGACGTGGGAAACCGCTTGCGTATCCTTCGCGAGCGGGTAGAGTCGGCTCTTGAGAGAGGCCAGCAGCTGGAGCTGTGAGCGGCGCGCAGCTCCCGGGCCAACCTCGACGATTGCAAGAGTTTGGCGTCATCTGCGGTGTTCGAAGCGGGCTGGGTAACCTCCTGACCCTAATTTGTAAACCCCAGGGGCTATTGCTTGCCGGCAGCATTGTGCAAGTCCGCCGTGAGCGGAAAGCCTTAAATGCCGACAGTCGGCCCCACCTGTTGCTCAGGTCGGGAGCAACGGTCCAACACGGCACTCGCGGATGACGCCATCAGCTCTCAAGAAAAGCTCCTCGACACCGACCAAATCCGAGTTGCGCCGCGCGCTCATCCAGCGCCGCCGCGCGCTCATTGCCGGCGAGCGCGCCCAGGCGACGCGCCGTATCCTGGTGCGCGCACTGCGCCTGCCGCAGTTCAAACCCGGCGCGCGCATCGCCGTGTACGTACCCTTTGGGAGCGAGCTCGATCCCGCTTACCTGGTGCGCGCGGCGCGGCGGCGCGCCATGTCCAGATGCTTGCCGACCGATTCCGAGGCATCGGCGCGCCCGCGCTCGGTCAGATCGAGCCGCGCCTCGATGACATAGGCCACATCGCGCAGCAGGGTCGCGGCGCGCTGCTGACGGTCATCCTCCACGAACAGCGCCAGCCCCTCGGTGGAGCCGGCGCGCATGGCGCTGGCGACCTTGCCGGCGGGTATGCGGGAGCCGATTTCGTTGCGTCGCACCGATTCGAAGCGAATCGGGTTCAGCACGCGCAGCCGTTCCACGCGCCAGACGATGGCAGGCTTCCAGTGGATCGCTTCCAGGATGCCACGCGCGGCCGAGGGCGTGATGGTGTCGTAGCTGACCCGCTCGACCTTCATTTCCGGGCGCGCGAACAGCGCGCGCTGTCCCCAGACGTGCAACCGCAAGCCGTACGACAACGATGCCTCGTTCGGTTTTCTTGCAAATCGTAACGGGCCGGTGCGGTATCCGCAAGGCGATGAGTGCGCGCCCGGATCGGGTCGCTGCTGGTTTCACCCGACGATTAGGCGGTCCGCCGCGATGAAATTCGGGTCTGACCAGTACAGGCCGATATCGGGCCGGTACAGGTCCAGATGCGTCAGCACCACGAACTGGTCGCCGAATTCCGCGGGCCGGATCGCCTCGGCAAGCCCCTTCGCCAGCAGATGGGCCCGCGCCGCGTGGGGAATGCCGACCGTGAAACGTTGCAGCGCGCGGGCGACCCCGCCGGGACGCGGCACGTGGCGAAGGGCCTCGATCAGCCCGGCTGCCTCGCCCTGATCCTCCTTCGCCACGATCACCGGCACCATCACATCGTCAATGAAGCGCATTTTCCGCGCAATCGTCTCAAAATCGAAATCCAGTGTCCTCGCCTTGGCGGCGCAAGCCTCCAGAACGCCGCCGCGATCCATCGCCTCGCGCCCATTGCGCCAGTAGAGCATCTGGAAATAGGCGCGGATGGCGGGCGGCGCCAGCGGATCGGCGGCATGGTGACGCAGCGTCTCGCACCCAGCTTCGGCATTGAGGTGCAGACCGCGCGGCGGCGGATGGGCGGAGGCGCGGAAGACCAGGACATGGCTGTCCTCGGCCGCCTGTCGCGCCTCGCGGTTACAGCGTCCTGCGGCCTGCGCGATCTGGTCGAGGCCGGCCTCGGCACGCAGAACCAGTGGAAAGCTGATATCGACCCCGGCCTCGATCAGACTAGTGCTGACCACACGGCATGGCCGGCCGGCGGCAAGATCGGCGCGGATCGCGGCCAGCGCCCGGGTTCGATGCGCGGCGTGCATGCAGGTCGAGAGATGCCAGCTTCCGGGCCGGTCACAGATGGCGGAGAACAGCTCCCGCGCATGGGCACGCTGATTGACGATGCACAGGGCCTGATCGTGTGCCGCCAGCCGTTCGGCCAACGCTGCATCCGATTGCTCGCCGATCGCGCGGACGGTGGTACGGTGCAGCCGGTCGAATAGGCGCGGTGGATCGGGCGCCAGTTCGGTGAGTTTCGTGAAGCCGCCGAGCAAGCCGTCGGTCGCGCCGGGACCAGATGGGGCCGCGAGTTCCGGCTGCGTAGCGGTGCATAGAACGACCGAGGCCCCGTAGTTGCGGATGAGTTCCCGCAGCGCGGTCACGCAGGGGCGCAGCAGGTGCAGCGGCATCGTCTGCGCCTCGTCCAGAACGATCACGCTGCGGGCGATAGCCTGCAGCTTGCGGCAGCGCGACGGACGATCGGAGAACAGGCTTTCAAAGAATTGCACTGCCGTCGTCACGACGATGGGTTTGTCCCAGCGCGCCATCGCAAGGCGGAGGCGCTCAGGGCCGATCTGCTCCTCGCGGGCATTCGCTTCCTTCTCCGCGTCGAAGGCGCTGTGGTGTTCCAACACCTGATCGGCGTGAACACCCAGCGCGTCGCGATAGACGGCGGCGGTCTGCTCGATGACGGAGGTGAAGGGGATGACCACAATCACGCGTTCGAGCGCCCAGTGTTGCGCGTGTCGCAGCGCGAACGCCAGCGAGGCAAGCGTTTTGCCGCCGCCGGTGGGCAC
>JAFEGC010000086.1 GCA_018240265.1 Pseudomonadota bacterium
GGTACGAGGTCTCGCAGACTTCGTCGGACTCGAAAAACAGCATCTGCGCCACGCCCTCGTGCGCATAAATCTTCGCCGGTAGCGGCGTGGTGTTGGAAAACTCCAGAGTCACGTGTCCCTCCCACTCCGGCTCCAGGGGCGTCACGTTCACGATGATGCCGCAGCGGGCATAAGTGGACTTGCCCAGGCACACGGTCAGCACGCTGCGCGGAATGCGAAAATACTCCACGGTGCGCGCCAGAGCGAAGGAATTGGGCGGGATGATGCACACCGCGCCCTTGAAATCCACGAAGGATTTTTCGTCAAAGCTTTTCGGATCGACGATGGTGGAATTGATGTTGGTGAAGATCTTGAACTCGTCCGCGCAGCGTACGTCGTAGCCATAGCTGGACGTGCCGTAGGAGACGATCTTACCGCCCTTATGCTCGCGCACCTGGCTGGTGCTGAACGGCTCGATCATGCCGTGCTCGTGAGCCATGCGCCGGATCCACCGGTCGCTCTTGATGCTCATCAGGTCGGTTCTACGCTGATCTTGGGAAACAGCCGGCTGTAGTCTTTGCCATGCAGGGCAAGCTGGGCCGCGGCGCGGCGCGCCACGCGCCGGTAGGCCAGCGCCCGCTCGCTGTCGGGCTCGGCGATCACCGTGGGACAGCCGCTGTCGGCCTCCTCCCGGATGCGCACGTCCAGCGGCAGCTCGCCCAGCAACGGCACGCCATACTGCCGCGCCATGGCCGCCCCGCCGCCGGCTCCGAAAATATGCTCCACGTGGCCGCACTTGCTGCACACGTGCAGGCTCATGTTCTCCACCACGCCGAGCACGCGCACTTCCACCTTTTCGAACATCTTGAGGCCCTTGCGTGCATCCAGCAGCGCGATGTCCTGGGGCGTGGTGACGATGATGGCGCCGCTCACCGGCACCCGCTGCGACAGGGTGAGCGCGATGTCCCCGGTTCCCGGCGGCATGTCCACGACCAAGTAGTCGAGCTCACCCCAGCTGCTGTCGCCGAGCAGTTGGGTCAGCGCCTGGGTAACCATGGGGCCGCGCCAAATCATGGGCTGCTCGGGGTCGATGAGAAAGCCGATGGACATGACCGCAACGTCATGCGCGCGAAGCGGTGTGAGGTGCTTGCCGTCCGGACTTTCCGGACGCTGGCCTTCCAGCCCGAAGATCATGGGCTGGCTGGGTCCGTAGATGTCGGCATCCAGCAGTCCCACGCGGGCGCCCTGCGCGGCCCAGGCCAGCGCCAGGTTCGCGGCCGTGGTCGACTTGCCCACGCCACCCTTGCCGGAGGCCACCGCCACGACGTTTTTGACATTCTCGAGCGGCTTGAGCGTGCGCTGCACGGCATGGGTGGTGATCCGCGATTGCAGCGACAGACTCAAGGAACGCGGACCGAGCAATCCGCCCAGGTGCTGCTGCAAAGCTTGGCGCAGTTCGTCCCGGTAATCGGCGCAGGGAAAGCCCAGCGTGATCGTCAGGCGCGCGCTGTCGGCATCCTGCGCCACCGCACTGACCGCTTTGGCAGCGCCAAGGGTTTGTCCAAGATAGGGATCGGGGTATGATTCCGCCGCGGCTCGTAGCGCCGCATCGGTGAGTGCGTTTTGATTCATGGTGTTGCGCAATTGTACTCCAGCCGGAGAACCGCTTCAGCGGTATGGCATAATTTCCCGTAAATGGCCCTGTTCGCTAGTTACCGCGCCGATCGCCTGATTGCTGAAATCAAGGCCGGCGGCAATCCCGCGAGTCCGGCGAGTCAAAAGGCGCTGGCGCGGCTTGCCGCACTCGGCGCCCAGGCCATCGACCCTCTCGTTGATGCGCTCGCCACGGCGGACAAGAAGGAAACCGTCGCCTATGTCGAGGTTCTCTCCTCGCTCATCGATGCCAAAACCCTGCCGCAGGTGCTGCACGCCATGGCCGATGCCAACGGCCGTGCCGTCGCCGGCATCTCCTGGGCCCTGTCCACCAGCCGCAATTACCCGGCGACCTCGCTCCTGGAAGCACTGGGCAAGTCCGACATGCCCAAGCCCGCGATCCTGGATGTCATCGCGGCGCAGAAATCGCGCTTCTCGGTACGCGAACTCCTGAATGCCGCCTACGCGCAGGAGGCCAACGAGAAATCCGGCCTATTCAAGATCATCGGCGAGATCGCCGACGAGTCCTCCATCGACGATCTCATTTCCCGCATCGAGGGCAAGGACCCGGTGGCGCGCCTGCACATCATCAGCGTGCTGTCGCGGTTCAACACCCCGACCGTGCAGCGGACCATCCAGGCGCAGCTCAAGGACAACAACAAGTTCGTGCGCTCCGCCGCGCTGTCGGCGCTGGCGAAGATGGACGGGCCCATCGACCTGCCCACGGTCACCGCCATGCTGCGCGACCCCGACATCGAGGTGCAGAACAAGGCCGTGGACGTGGTGATCAAGGCCAAGGATCCCGAGACGGTCAAGTACCTGGTCGAGGTGCTCAAGGATGAAAACGAGTACGCGCGGCGCGCCGCGGTGGAGGTGCTCAACGCCATTGGCAATTCCAAGTCGGTCAAGTACCTGCTCGAGGTGATCTCGGATTCGGACTGGTGGGTGCGCACCCGCGCCGCCGACGCACTGGGCAAGATCGGCGGCCCCAAGGTGGTGGACGCGGTGCTGGAGTTGATCAAGGACGAAAACCAGGATATTCGCCGCGCCGCCATCGAGATCCTCAACCAGACCCGCGACGAACGCGCCATCGGCCAACTCATCGAGGCCACCCGCGACAGCGACTGGTGGGTAAGCGAGCGGGCGGTGGATGCGCTTGCCGAGATCGGCAGCACCAAGGCGGTGCCGCGTCTGACCGAGATGCTGAAGAGCGCCCCGGCGAAGTCGCTGCCGACGGTGCTACGCGCGCTGGCGAAGCTCGGCGACCACAGCAACTTGTCGCAGATCATGCCGCTGCTGTCGCGCTCCGAGAATGACATCAAGATCGAGGTGATGGCGGCCATGGGCAAGTTGGCCGATGACCGCCACGCCGACAACATCCGCACCCAGCTCCAGGACATCGCCCAGGGCGGCGATGCCACCATCAACCTTGCGGCCAAGCGTGCCATCGAGGAACTGGACAACCGCTTCTCGATCACTCAGCTTGCCGCCAACGAGCGCGCCGAAAAAATGCAGTCGCCCGGCAAGACCCTGCTGGTCGACAACCAGGACATCGCCGCCATCGTGGCCCAGAACGAGGCGCAGCCGGCCAAGCTCGACATCGCCACGCTCAAATCGGGCGATGTCATCGAGGGCCGTTACAAATTCATCGAAAAAATCGGCAAGGGCGCGTTCGGCACCGTGCTGCTGATGGAAGACACGGTGGTCGAGGAGCGGCTGATCCTCAAGTTCCTGAATCCGAACGTCTCCTCGGACGAGGAGATGATGAAGCGCTTCGTGCACGAGCTGCGTTACAGCCGCAAGATCACCCACCGCAACGTCATCCGCATCTACGACTTCCTGTCGATTCGCGGCAACTACGCCATTTCGATGGAATACTTCCCCTCGCACACGCTGGGCGGGGAGATCGTCAACGAAAAGCCGGTGGATTTGAAGCGCGCGGTGAAGTTCGGCATCGACATCGCCACCGGCATGGCGGTGGCGCACCAGGCCGGCATCGTGCACCGCGACTTGAAGCCCGCCAACGTGCTCATCAACAACGAGGGGCTGCTGAAGATCGTGGACTTCGGCGTGGCCGCGGCGCAGAGCCAGGGTGATACACAGCTCACCAAGACCGGCTACGTCATCGGCTCGCCCAAGTACATGGCGCCGGAGCAGATCCTGGGCAAGAAGGTGGACGAGCGCGCCGACGTCTACAGCCTGGGCGTGATCTTGTACGAGATGTTCACCGGCGTGCCGCCCTACTCGCGCGGCGATCACATGTCGGTGATGTACCAGCACGTGCAGGGCAAGGCGCGAGCGCCGGTCGAGATCAACAAATCGCTGCCGGCCGGTCTGAACGAGCTGGTGCTCAAATGCATGGCGCTGGACAAGGCCAAGCGACCCCAGTCCATGGACGAGCTGCGGCTGGAACTGGAGAAGTTCCTGTAATGGCCCGCATCGATGCATTCTTGAAACTCGGCCTGGCCCAGGGGTGTTCCGATCTGCATCTGGCCGTGGGCATACCGCCCATGCTGCGCATGCATGGCGATTTGATGCCGATCAAGTTCCGCGACCTGGGCGATGCGGAGCTCGAATCCTACATCGGCGAGGTGCTCACCAAGTCGCAGCAGGATCATTTCCGCAGGGGCAATGATCTGGATTTCTCCTACGTCTCGGGGGAGGGCGGGCGCTTCCGGGTCAATGTGTTCCGCAAGGAAACCGGCATCGGTGCCGCCTTCCGCGCCATTCCGCAGCAGATACCCAGCATCGACCAGCTGGGCCTGCCGCCCATCGTGCGCAAGCTGTGCGACTATCACCAGGGCATGATCCTGGTCACCGGCTCCACCGGCACCGGCAAGTCGACCACGCTCGCCTCCATGATCGACTACCTCAACTCCACCCGGGCGGTGAACATCATCAGCCTGGAGGACCCGATCGAGTTCGTCCACCGCAGCAAGCAGGCGCAGATCATCCAGCGCGAGCTGGGCACGCACCTGCCGAGCTTCGCGGAAGGGTTGCGCGCGGCCATGCGTGAGGATCCCGACGTCATCCTGGTGGGCGAGCTGCGCGATGCCGAGACCATTTCCATGGCCATGACGGCGGCGGAAACCGGCCACCTCGTGCTGGGCACGCTGCATACCACCAGCGCCACCAAGACCATCGACCGCGTCGTCGACGCCCTGCCCATCGAGGAGCGCGAACAGACCAAGAGCTTCCTGGCGCAGAGCCTGATCGCCGTGGTCACGCAGGTGCTGGTCAAGAGCCCCGACCAGCGCGGCCGGCGCGCCGTGTGCGAGGTGATGGTGGTCAACAAGGCCATCGGCAAGCTGATCATGACCGATCAGACCCACATGATTCCGAGCCAATTGCAGATGGGCAAGGACCTGGGGATGCAACTGCTCGACCAGGCACTGCTGGCGGCCATCCAGGCCAAGGAAGTGGACCCGGAGCACGCGGTCAGCTACGCCAGCGACAAGCGCCAGTTCCAGCGCTACACCTCGGACCTGGCCGGCGCGCCCAAGCCGGACGAGACGGGCTAGCGCATGGCCAAAATCGACGAATACCTCAAAGCCGTGCTCGACATGAACGGCTCGGATCTGCATTTCCTCGCCGGCGATCCGGCACGGGTGCGCCAATACGGTGAATTGAAGACGCTGAAACCGGAGGTGCTGACAGCGGATTTCGTCAAGGAATGCCTGTACGAGATCATGCCCAAGCTGTCGGTGGAGCGCTTCGAGAGCAAGGACGGCGCCGATTTCGCCCACAGCATCCCGGGCGTGGCGCGCTTCCGCGTGAACGTGATGCGCCAGTTGAACGGCATGGGCGCGGTGTTTCGCGCCATCCCCTCCAAGGCGCGCACCATGGACGAGTTGAACCTGCCGGAGGCGGTGCGCGCCTTCTGTCGCGTCAACAACGGTCTGATCCTGGTGACCGGCAAGACCGGCTCGGGCAAGTCCACCACGCTTGCGGCGCTGATCGATGACATCAACATCCGCGAGAAGGGCCACATTCTCACCATCGAGGATCCGATCGAATTCGTGCATCCACGCAAGAGCTGCCTGATCAGCCAGCGCGAGATCGGTGTGCACGCGCCCTCCTTTTCGGCCGCGCTCCTCTCGGCCCTGCGCGAGGATCCGGACGTGATCCTGGTGGGCGAGCTGCGCGACCTGGAGACCATGAGCATCGCGGTGACCGCCGCCGAGATGGGCATCCTGGTCATGGGCACGCTGCACACCAACGGCGCCGCGCCCACGGTGGATCGCATGGTCAACGCCTTCCCGGCGGACAAGCAGCCGCATGTGCGCACCATGCTCTCCACCTCGCTTCGCGGCGTGGTGTCCCAGCAGCTCATCCCCAAGGCCGACAAGGGCGGCCGGGTCGCGGCGCTGGAAATCCTGGTGAACACCCCGGCGGTGGCCAACCTCATCCGCCAGGGCAAGCTGGACCAGCTGGAAAACGCCATGCAGAGCGGCGCCGCCACCGGCATGCGCACCATGGACACCGCCATTCAGCAGCTGCTGGATCGGCGCGAGATCACCGGCAAGGAAGCCTTCAAGAAGGCCATCAACAAGTCGCGATTCGAGCAGTACCGGGAAGCATCCTAAAGGGCAGCGGGGCCTGTGGCATACTTTGCGGCTTTCCCACCGCCCTTGAAGCCCGAGCTCCCATGACACGCCGCCGCATCCTGGTCACCAGCGCCCTACCCTATGCCAACGGGCCGATTCACCTGGGTTATGCGCTCGAGGCCATCCAGACCGACATCTGGGCGCGGTTTCAACGGCTGCGCGGCCACGAGTGCCACTACGTGTGCGCCGATGACACCCACGGCACGCCCATCATGCTCAAGGCCCAGAAGGACGGCATCACGCCCGAGGCGCTGATCGACGCAGTGCATGCCGACCACGTGCGCGACCTCGCCGATCTTGGCATCAGCCTGGACAACTTCGGCTCGACGCATTCGCCCGAGACGCGCGCTGTGGCCGAGCGCATGTATCGCATCATCCGCGAGCGCGGCTTCATCGACCGGCGCAGCGTGCGCCAAGCCTACGATGCCAAGGCGCAGATGTTCCTGCCGGATCGCTACGTGCGCGGCAACTGTCCAAACTGCAACACGCCGGACCAGTACGGGGATTCCTGCGAGGTGTGCGGCGCCACCTATTCGCCTTCGGATCTCAAGAACCCCGTGTCCACGGTCACCGGCACGACGCCGGTGGAGCGCGAGTCCGAGCATTATTTCTTCCGCCTCAGCGCCTTCACCGACATGCTGCGGCAGTGGGTGGGAAGCGGTGCGGTAACCACCGGCGTCGCGCGCAAGCTGGAGGAGTGGTTCTCGCAGGGCTTAAAGGACTGGGACATTTCGCGCGATGCGCCCTACTTCGGCTTCGAAATCCCGGATGCGCCGGGCAAATATTTCTACGTCTGGTTCGACGCGCCCATCGGCTACCTCGGCAGCTTCACCCAGCTCTGCGCCCGGCAGGGCTTAAGTTTCGAGGAATTCCTCGCGCCCGACTCCGACGCCGAGTTGCACCATTTCATCGGCAAGGACATCCTGTATTTCCACACGCTGTTCTGGCCGGCCGTGCTCGATGCCGCGCGGATGCGCCGTCCAACGGCGGTACACGCGCACGGCTTCGTCACCGTCAACGGCGAGAAAATGTCCAAGTCGCGCGGCACGTTCATCATGGCGCGGCGCTACCTGGATCATTTCGGCGCGGAGAGCCTGCGCTACTACTACGCCTCCAAGCTCGGCGCAGGACTGGATGACCTCGACTTGAATCTGGATGACTTCGTGGCGCGCTGCAACTCCGACATCGTCGGCAAGCTGGTCAACATCGCCAGCCGCTGCGCCGCCATCCTGCATCGCGGCAGCGGTGGCGAACTGGCGGCACAGCTCCACGACGCCGACTTGCAGCACGCATTCACCGCGGCCGCCGACGGCATCGCTTCGGCCTACGAACATCTGGATTACGCCGGCGCCATTCGCCAGATCATGGGCCTGGCCGACCGCGCCAACTTGTACATCGACCAGACCAAGCCCTGGCTGATGGCCAAGGATGCAGCGCGCGCCGCCGAGGTGCAGCGGGTGTGCACGCAGGGGCTGAACCTGTTCCGCACGCTGATGATTTACTTGAAGCCGGTGCTGCCCTTCATGGCCGACAAGGCCAACCGCTTTTTCGGCGAGTCTGTGTGGAGCTGGGAGGATGCCGGCAAGGCGCTGCTCGGCCGGCGCATCTCGGCGTACGAGCCGCTGGCGACGCGGCTCGACCCGAAGGTCGCGGCGCGGCTCATCGAAACGCCGGCAGAAGACGCCGCGCCGGCGGCAGCGAAGGCGGGCTCGCCGGCGGCGGGCAAAGCCACTGCGTCGCGCGGGACGGTCGCCACGGGTGCGGCAGCCGGCGCCTCCGCAGCACCGGCAGCGAGCAGCGCCCCGGCACCCGCTTCGGGTCCCGCCCCCAGCATTTCCATCGACGAGTTCGGGCGCCTGGACCTGCGCGTGGCGAAGATCCTCGCCGCCGATCACATCGAAGGCGCGGACAAGCTGCTGCGGCTTCAGGTCGACCTCGGCGAACTGGGCCGGCGCCAAGTCTTCGCCGGCATCCGCGCCGCCTATGAACCCGCTTCGCTGGTCGGCAAGCTGGTAGTGGTGGTGGCCAACCTCGCGCCGCGCAAGATGCGCTTCGGCGTGTCCGAGGGCATGGTGTTGGCCGCCGGCCCCGGCGGCAAGGACATTTTCCTGGTCTCGCCCGAGAGCGGCGCAGCGGCGGGCATGCGCGTGAAATGATCCAGCCGCCCTCCCTGGCTACGCGCATCGATGCGCTGCTGCCGCAGACCCAGTGCACACGCTGCGGTTACGCCGGCTGCGCGCCGTATGCGCAGGCCATCGAGCAGGGCGAGGCGGACATCAATCAATGCCCGCCGGGCGGTGGCGCCACCATCGAGCAACTGGCCCGGCTTCTACACTGCGAACCCAAGCCGTTGAACCCGGCCAATGGCGTGGAAGCTCCGGCGCGCGTCGCCGTCATCGACGCCGAGCGCTGCATCGGCTGCGCCAAGTGCCTGCCGCCCTGTCCGGTGGATGCGATTCTCGGCGCACAGAAATTCCTGCACGTGGTGATCACAGATCGCTGCACCGGCTGCGAGCTGTGCATCGCGCCCTGCCCGGTGGACTGCATCCAGATGCGGCCGGCGCCGGCCACGCAACCGCCGAACGACGCCGATGCCAACCGCCGCCGCTACCAGGCCCACCTGGCCCGAGTCCAGGCGCGCGCCCGGCAACGCGAGCTGCAGCTCGCCCGCGGAAACGAGCGCCTGCTGGGCGCGGAGCCCGGCGCATGAACGCGGCGAAGCGCAGGGAGATTTTCGAGCGCCTGAGTAAGGCCAACCCCGAGCCGAGCACCGAGTTGAACTACGCCACGCCGTTCGAGCTGCTGGTGGCCGTGATCCTGTCGGCTCAGGCCACCGACAAGAGCGTCAACAAGGCCACCGAGGTGCTGTTCCAGCATGCCAATACGCCGGCGGCCATCAAGACGCTGGGAGTGACGGGGCTGACGCATTACATCCGCACCATCGGCCTGTACAACGCCAAGGCGAAGAACATCATCGCCACCTGCAATGTCCTGTTGAAGCATTTCGCTGGACAGGTGCCCGCCGACCGCGAGGCGCTGGAAAGCCTGCCCGGGGTGGGACGCAAGACCGCCAACGTGATGCTGAACGTAGCCTTCGGACAGCCCACCATCGCAGTGGACACGCACATCTTTCGAGTGGCCAACCGCACCGGCATCGCTCCTGGCAAGAACGAACGCGCCGTCGAAGAAGGGCTGCTGCAGTTCGTGCCGGCCGAGTATCAGCTGCATGCCCATCACTGGCTGATCCTGCATGGCCGCTACGTGTGCAAGGCGCGCAAGCCCGACTGCCCGCACTGCCTGATCGCCGACCTGTGCGAGTTCAAGCACAAGACGAAGGCCCCGTGAGCATCATCGGCGGCCTCAGCCGCGAGCAATTACGCACTCAGTACGTGGAAGCCTGGCGCAAGGCGCAGGCCGGCGAACCGCTCACATCGCAGGAAGCAATGATAAGTGATGTCATAGGGTTACATACTGAATATCATGCGATACTGGAGGATATGCAACGCGCGCTGGCGTTTGAACCGGATGCCACCGCCGCAGCCCAGAACCCCTTTCTGCACATGGGATTGCATTTGGCGGTGCGCGAGCAGATCTCCATCGACCGACCGCCCGGCGTGCGCGAGCTTGCGCAAGGTCTGCGCAGC
>JAFEGC010000087.1 GCA_018240265.1 Pseudomonadota bacterium
GAAGTCCTTGGCCTTGCGCGCGGCGCGGCGCTGCTCCAGCAGTGCTTCGATATCCGCATCGCCCAGACCCGCCGGCGCACCGCCCCCGACCGAGGCGCTGCCCCGCTTCAGATAGCTCGTCGCATCCTGCTGCAACAGGCCCAGCACCGCTCCGATCTGCCGCAGGCTGGCCGCGGCCGCCGCGGCCTTAAGCTCGCGCCCCTGCGCCTTGGCCGCATTCAGATCGCGCGCCGCCGCCTGCAGCACCGCCAGCGCCTCCGGGGTGTTGAAGTCATCGTCCATCGCCTCGCGAAACGCCTGCAGCCGCGCTGGCTCCGGCTCTCCGCCCGGCGGCGCCTCCTGCAAGGCGCGGTACAGTCCGAGCAGCGTCTCATCCGCCTGCTGCAATTGCGCCAGCGAATAATTGATCGGCCCGCGGTAATGGCTGCTCAGCAGAAATAGCCGCATCACCTCCGGATCGCGCAGCGTGTCCAGCACGTCGCGCACGGTGAAGAAGTTGTGCAACGACTTGGACATCTTCTCATCGTTGACGCGCACGAACCCGTTGTGCATCCACACGTTCACGAAGGGCGTGTCGCAGGCGCCGCAGGATTGTGCGATCTCGTTCTCGTGGTGCGGGAATTTCAGATCCATGCCGCCACCGTGGATGTCGAAGTGCTCACCCAGCAGGCTCATCGACATGGCCGAGCACTCGATGTGCCAGCCGGGCCGACCCGGGCCCCAGGGCGAATCCCAGGCCGGCTCGCCGGGCTTGGAAGGCTTCCACAGCACGAAGTCCAGCGGATCGAGCTTGTCGTCATCCACCTGCACGCGCGCCCCGGCGCGCAGGTCCTCGAGGTTCTTGCCGGACAGCCGCCCATACCCTTCGAACTTGCGCACCGCGAACAGCACGTCACCGTTGCGCGCGCGGTAGGCCAGCCCTCGGTCCATCAGGCTTTGCGTAAGACGGATGATGGCCTCGATGTAATGCGTGGCCCGCGGCTCGTGATCCGGCTTCGCAAGCCCCAGGCGCGCACAGTCCTCGTTCATCGCATCGATGAACCGCTGCGCCAGCATGTTCCACGGCTCGCCCACCTCGGCCGCGCGCGCGATGATCTTGTCGTCGATGTCGGTGATGTTGCGCACGTAAGTGACCGCGTAGCCGGCGAAGCGCAGGTAACGCTGCACCTGGTCGAACACCGTGAGCATGCGCGCATGGCCCAGATGGATATAGTCGTACACGGTGATGCCGCACACGTACATGCGCACCTGGCCGGGGCGAATGGGCGTGAAGATCTGCTTTTTTCCCGTCAGTGAGTTATGGACTTTCAGCATGGCTTTGAAGGCGCGCGCGCGCCACGGCGGCGGGCATGAGTTTCAATAGGGGAGCGAGCTCAGGCCCGTGCCGCTGGCCGGTGAGTGCCGCGCGCAGTGGCATGAACAGCGCGGCGCCGCTCCGCCCGGTGCGCTCACGCAGGCTTGCGGTCATGAGCTTCCAGTCGCCCGCCGACTCATCATATGCACGCAGTGCAGCGCTGAAGAAGGCCGGACCCGCCTCGCGCACCAACTGCTGGGTCTGTGCATCCAGCGGCGCCAGCCGGCCCCAGGCAGCCTCCGCCCACGGCACGGCATCGGCGGGCAGTACCGCGTTGTGCCGCACCAGCTCGACGAAGGCATCGAAATCGAGCCCCGGCGGTGGCGTCACGGCCGTTCCCAGCCAGTCGCGCAAGCAATCCGTGGAGGCGCGCGCCAGGCTCACCTTCTGCCAATGCACGAGCTGCACCTCGTCAAAGCGCGCGGGCGCGCGCCCCAGGTGATCAGGGCGGAAATACCGCGGCATCCGCGCCAGCTCCAGAAACCCGTCGGTTTCGGCCGTATGCCCAAGATGGAACAGGTGGTTCAGCAAAGCCTGCGGCAGGAATCCGCGCTGGCGAAAATCACGCACGCTGGTGCTGCCATGGCGCTTGGACAGCGGCGCACCATCCGCGCCGATGAGCAGACCCACGTGGCCGTATTGCATCAGTCGCAGGCCCAGCGCCTCCAGCACCAGGATCTGACGCGGCGTGTTGGTGAGGTGATCATCGCCGCGTAGCACGTGCGTGACGCCCATCACCGAATCGTCCACGGCGTTGCAGAAGAAGAACGCCGCACTGCCGTTCTCGCGGCGCACGATGAAATCACCGATGTCATCGGACAGAAAACGCTGCGGGCCATGCACCAGGTCGGTGAACTCGATCACCCGTTCCTCGGGCACGCGGAAACGCAGTGTGGCGGTGAGTCCGCGCGCCTCGCGCTCGGCGCGTTGCGCGACGCTCAGACCGCGGCAGGTGCCGGCATATCGCGGCGGCTTGCCCGCCATGCGCTGGAGCTTGCGCGACAACTCCAGCTCCTGCGCCGTGCAATAGCAGGGATAGACTCGATCCTCGCGTGCCAGGCGCTCGAACAAGCTGCGATAGAACTCGCCGCGTTCGGCCTGGCGGTAAGGCGCCGACGGACCGCCGACATCCGGCCCCTCGTCCCAGTCGAGCCCCAGCCAGGCGAGATCATCCAGCAGTTCCGCACGGTAACGATCCTGGCTGCGCTCGACATCGGTATCCTCGATGCGCAGGATGAACCTTCCGGCCGTCTTGCGCGCCCACAGATGGCTGAAAAACGCCGTGCGGGCGTTCCCCAGGTGAAGCGAGCCGGTCGGTGAAGGCGCAAAGCGCGTGATCGCAGGGCTGGACATGACCAGCCATTGTACCCATTTACGGTAGAATCCCGGAGCATGAAGCTCTCCTGCCTGTTGTTCGGCCTGTTCCTGTTCGTCACCACCGCCTTCGCCGACGATCCCGCCGGCTCGGCGCCACCACCGCCGCCGGACGCCAAACCTGCGGCCGCTGCCGTGGCCGCCACTTCACGCGTGCGCGTGGTCACCTCCATGGGCAGTTTCGTCATCGAGCTCAATGCCGAGCGCGCGCCGCTCACCGTGGCGAACTTCCTGCGCTACGTGGACGAAGGCCAGTACAGCGGCACGATTTTTCACCGGGTCATCGCCAGCTTCGTGATCCAGGGCGGCGGCTACGACACCTCGTACAACCTCAAGAGCGCCCCGCACAAGGTGGTCAACGAGTCCGGCAACGGGCTGAGCAACCAGCGCGGCACGGTAGGCATGGCGCGGGCCTCCGATCCGCATGGCGGGGATTGCCAGTTCTTCGTGAACCTGGCCGACAACGCCGCGCTCGATCCGAATTCCAGCCGCTGGGGCTATGCGGTATTCGGCCGCGTGGTCGAGGGCATGGAAGTGGTGGACCAGATCGGCAACATCGCCACCGGCGCGCGCGGTCCGTTCAAGGAGGATGCGCCGGGCAAGCAGATCGTGATCGAGCGCGTCGAGCGCGTTCCGGCCGCGCACTGACGCGGCGGGCCCTCACCCCACGCCGCGGCACGCCCGGATGACCACACTGTTCATCTCCGACGTGCACGTGGATGCCGCACAGCCGGCCATCACCCGGCGCCTGCTGCAATTCCTCGAAGGCGAAGCGCGCACGGCGCGCGCGCTGTACATCCTGGGCGATCTGTTCGAGTCGTGGATCGGCGATGACGCGGCCGACCCCGATCAGCAGCAAGTCATCGCGGCGTTGCGCACGCTGACCGACACCGGTACCACTTGCTTCGTGCTGCACGGCAACCGCGACTTCCTGCTGGGCCCGGGGTTCAGCGAGGCCAGCGGCGCTCAGCTCCTGCCCGACCCGCTGCTGCTGACGCTGTACGGCAAGCAAGTACTGGTCATGCACGGCGATGCGCTGTGCACCGACGATGTTTCCTACCAGCGCCTGCGCGCCACCGTGCGCGATGCCGACTGGCAGCGACGATTCCGCAGCCTGTCGCTGCCGGCACGGCGCACGCTGGCCAGCGCCGCCCGCGCCGGCAGCCAGGATCACACCGCGGGGCTCGAATACAAGATCGCGGACGCAAACCAGGATAGTGTCGCCACCGTGCTGCGCGCCGCCGGTGTCAACACCCTGCTCCACGGCCACACCCATCGCCCCGCCATCCACCGCTTCACACTCGATGGCCGCGAGTGCACACGCATCGTGCTGGGCGACTGGTACACGCAGGGCAGCGTGCTGCGCTGGGATGAGCGCGGCTACGAACTGGCCGGCCTCACCGACTCCGCTTCCGTCACGGCATCCGCCGGCGTTCCGGAGTGAAAACGGAACTGCGGATCTGGCTGCTCGATGAGTTCCGCCTCGGCCTGCGCGAAGCACTCCAGCCTGCCGGCGAGATCCAGCCCGTGGCGCTGGGCGGCGCGGTGCGCCAAGTCCAGGTACAAACCTTGGTGGCGCCGCTCGGCCGCGTATAAAGAATCGAACAGCTCGCCCACCGGACCGGGCAGGAACGGCGCCAGCATCGCGAAGCGCTCGCAGGAGCGCGCTTCGATGAACGCGCCGCAGATCATCAAATCCAGCTCGCGCTGCGGTTCGGCGCGCGCCACCTGGCGCCGCAACCTTTCGGCATAACGGCCCGGCCCCAGCCGCACCGGCACGACCGACAGCGCGCGCATCACCTTGAGCACCTGCTCGTAGTGACGCAGTTCCTCGCGCGCCAGGCGCGACAGTCCTTGCGTCAGGTGCAAATCCTCCGCATAAGAGAACATCAGCGCCAACGCGGTGGAGGCCGCCTTCTTCTCGCAATTGGCGTGATCGATCAACAGTGTCGGAACTTCCCGGCAGGCCCAGTCGATCCAGGCGCGTGGCGTCGCCACGCGCAGCAAACAGGCGGGCTCGCTCATGCCGCGGCGTTCAGCCGGTCGATGGCATCGAGCAGCTCGCGCGCGCTCTGGAATCGCTCGGCCGGCGACTTGGCCAGCAGGCGCTGCAGGATGGGCTCGTAGCGCGTAAGCTCCGGCGCGATCGGCGGCAGCGCCGCCTTCTTGTGCTTATAGATCACCTCCATGGCGGAATTCCCCAGGTAGGGCTTCTTGCCCACCAGCATCTCGTAGAAGATCACGCCGAGCCCGTACAGATCGCTGCGTTCATCGACCTGCTCGGCATGACCCTGCTCCGGGCTCATGTAGTACGGCGTGCCGAAAATCTCACGCGCGCCGGTCAGCTCGGCATTGGTATCCGCCGCCTTGGCCAGGCCGAAGTCGATCAGGCAGGGCGAGCCGTCGCCACGCAACATGATGTTGGCGGGTTTCAAATCCCGGTGCAGCACACCCACCGAATGGATAGCCTCCAGCGCGCTGGCGATTTTCTGCACGTACCACAGCGCCGTGCCGTGGGAAATCGGCGCCTTCATGCGCTGGCGCAGATCGCCGAAGGCGAAATGCTCCATGGCGATGAAGGCATGATCGTCGGCCACACCCAAGTCGTAGATGCGCACGATGTTGGCATGCTTCAAACCCGCGACGATCTCGTACTCCTGCAAGAAGCGGTCGAAGCCGATGCTCTTGTCGGACACGTCGGGTACCTGGCGGAACACCTTCAGCACCACCACCCGCCCAGCCCGCTCGCTCTCGGCCAGGTACACGCTGCACATGCCGCCGGCGCCAAGCTTTTTCAGACAGCGATGACCGCGGATGGTGAGATCGCCGAAGCGATAGCGCTGGTCCGCATCCGCGCGGCCGCGGCTCGCGACCCGCTGGTGCCGCTGTTCCTGCGAGGCGCGCTGCAGCGCCAGCACCAGCTGTTCGCGATCGATCTTGCGCCCGTACAGCCGCTGCACTCCCGGGTGGGGCGGTGCCGGCGGATTCGGTGCCTCGTCCAGATGGACGTACACGATGGGGGCGAACTCGGGGCGCGATAGATAGTCCTGCAGCACGCTCTCGATGCGGCCGGCGCGGGCACGCTCACCCACCAGCACCACGGCATCGTAGCCGACGGCGGCGAAACCTTTGGGAAAGGGCGGCTCCTCGTCGAGCTTGAAATCCACCACCGTGGCTTCCGGCCACTCGATCTCCACGTGCTTGCGGATCAGCAACCGGGGCTCATCGCTCACCGCCACCACCAGGAAGCGTGGACTCACGGCGCCGCACCGCGCGGCGCGGACTCAACGAACCTGGACCGCTTTCGGACCACGGGGCGTGTCATCGCGGCGCTGCTGCCTGGCTTCGTCGGACCGCTCCCGCTGCAACCGCGCCAGATACTCGGGGGTAACGTCGCCGGTCACGTACTCGCCCGAAAAACACGAGGTGTCGAACTCCTGGATCTTGGCATTGTCGTGCTGCACAGCCTTCACCAGATCGTCCAGGTCCTGGTAGATGAGCCAGTCCGCGCCGATCAGCCGCGTGACCTCCTCGTCGGTGCGGCCGGCCGCGACCAACTCTGCCGCCGAGGGCATATCGATGCCGTACACGTTGGGATAGCGCAGCGGCGGAGCCGCCGAGGCAAAATATACCTTGCGGGCGCCGGCCTCGCGCGCCATATCGATGATCTGCGCCGAGGTGGTGCCGCGCACGATGGAGTCATCCACCAGCAGCACGTTCTTGCCGCGGAATTCCAGGTCGATGGCGTTGAGCTTGCTGCGCACCGACTTCGAGCGCTGCTCCTGCCCCGGCATGATGAAGGTGCGGCCGATGTAGCGGTTCTTGATGAAGCCTTCGCGATATTTCACGCCCAGGATCTGCGCCACCTGCACCGCACTGGTGCGGCTGGTGTCGGGGATCGGGATCACGACGTCGATGTCGTGCTCTGGCCGCACGCGCCTGATCTTCTCCGCCAGCCGCTCGCCCATGCGCAGCCGTGCCTTGTACACTGAGATGCGGTCGATGATGGAGTCGGGCCGGGCGAAGTACACGTATTCGAAAATGCAGGGCGTGTGGTGCGCGCCGGCCACGCATTGCTGCGCGTAGAAGCGGCCCTGCTCGTCGATGAACACCGCCTCGCCCGGCGCCACATCGCGCACCAGCTCGAAGCCGAGCATGTCCAGCGCCACGCTCTCCGAGGCCAGCATCCACTCCGGACCCTTCTTGGTGTCGCGTCTGCCCAGCACCAACGGCCGGATGCCGTTCGGATCGCGAAAGCCCAGCAGGCCGTGGCCGATGACCATGGCGGTGACGGCATAGCCGCCGCGACAGCGGCGGTACACGGCGTTCACCGCGGCGAACACGTCGGCCGCGGTGATGCGCGGCGTGCCCACGCGTTGCAGCTCCGAGGCCAGCACGTTGAGCAGCACTTCCGAATCGGAAGACGTGTTCAGGTGGCGCCGGTCCTCGCGGATCAGCACCTCGGTCAGCTCGCGCGCGTTGGTGAGATTGCCGTTGTGCGCGAGGCAGATGCCATAGGGAGAGTTCACGTAGAAGGGCTGGGCCTCCCGCGCGTTGTCGCAGCCGGCCGTGGGGTAGCGCACGTGGCCGATGCCCGCACTGCCCTTGAGCTGCACCATGTGATGCTGCTGGAACACATCGCGTACCAATCCGGCGCCCTTGCGCATGAACAGCTCGTCCGCATCCGCGGTCATGATGCCGGCGGCATCCTGGCCGCGGTGCTGCAGCACGATCAGCGCATCGTAGATACGCTGGTTCACGGGGCTCACTCCGACGATTCCGACGATTCCGCACATGTCGCCAAGCCTTGCGCCCGTGGGCGCTTCAACGCACCTTCACGCCGGTTATCCGCTCGAGGGTCGACCAGGGCTCACCTTTCTCGCCCACCATGGCGCGCAGCCAGTCCGCCACGGTCTCGCCGTAGGGAACCAGTTTGGACCGGTTCCACCAGTCCTCGTTGTTCAGGTGCAGCAGCTCGCAGCCGATGACCGCGATACCCACCAGCACCAGCCCGCGCGCGAAGCCGAACAGCACGCCGATGCCCCGGTCGAGGAAACCGAGGCCCACGCTGCGCGTGAAGTACTGCAAGATGAGGCTGGTCAGCGTACCTGCAAGGATGATCAGCACGAAAACCACCAACCGCCCGATCCATGGACGCACCCGCGGATCGGCCAACAGCCCGCCCAGGTGGGGTTCGACCAGGGGCCCCAACTTCCAGGCGAGCCACACGCCCACCACCCAGAACACCAGTGCCACGGCTTCACGGATGAAACCGCGCACAAACCCCATCACGGTGGAGATCAGCACGACCATGATGATCAGAAAGTCCGCCAGGGTCACCGCATGGCCTCGCTTTGCGTCAGTGACGAGGGGCGTATTGTACCGGCAGGCGGCGATTGACACATCCTTCCCGGAGCACGAAGAGACGCCAACTGTGATCGCCGTCAAGGCGGCACGATGTTGGTGGCTTGGCCCTGCGCGCGCAACTTGCCGGCGGCGCGTTCGGCGGAGGCCCGATCGGGAAATGGACCCGCGCGCACACGGTGATGCGCACCGCTGCTGGATACGTATACGCGAATACCCTTGGCGCGCAGGTTCTGCGCCAGTTTTTCGGCATTCGCCCGGTTCGAGAAACTCCCCAGCTGCAGCGACCAGCCGCCGCGGGCATCGATGGGAGCGAAGGTATTGGGCGCAGGCGTGGTCGCATGCGGTGCTGCGCCGGAGCGTGCCTCGCGCGGGGCAGGATCGGCGTGCGAGTTCGAGCGGTCCAACCCGCGCGTCTGCCCCGGTGAAGCTCGCGGCTGCGGCGTAGCCGGCATAACCCCAGCCGGCGCGGTGCCCGTGGTCCCAGGCGAAGCTTCGGAGACGGCCGAGTCGCCGCTCGCAGCTTCGCCGCCGGCAGCCCTGCCAGCCGCGGCGGAAGATGCTTGCGGCGCGAGTACGGCGCCCGCGGCGGGATGGTCCAGATCCACCGTGTAAGTGCGCAGGGATGATGCCGCGCCGGTGGGAACTTGCTCGGCCGACGCCTCCTGCGGCAGGCCGCGCGGCCGCGCCGGACCGGACAGCAATTCGGGGATAAACAACACCGCGAAAAATACCAGGATGGCAGCGCCAACCAGGCGTTCTTTCAAGCGGCGGTCCATGGTGGCGGCAGACCCTCGGGTCGGTGGGCAGGGCTGCGCATTATAGGGCCGAAGCGCACCGGCGGGGCGATTCAGGGCGCGAAGCTTCAACGCCCCACGTTGGCCTCGACTTCTTGGGTCATCAGGGCGCGAAGCCCTCGCGCGACTTCAACCCTTCCGACTCCAGCCAGTCAAGCGCCGGCGCAACGCAGTGGAAGGAGCCAAAGGCGACGATGCGATTCGCGGGGCGGTCATCCGCCGGGAGGGCCGCGCGCCGCGCCAGCGTGCAGCCTTGCGCGAAGCCGCCACCCAGGGTGAAACGACCGGGAATCAGATCCGCCACTCGTTCGGCCAGTTGCGCATCAGTGAGTCCGCGCGGCCCTTCCGTGCCGGCCAGGTACCAGTGATCGATGACACCGTTGAGCGCCGCCACCACCGCGCGCGCATCCTTGTCCGCCAGCATGCCGAACACCGCCAGAGTCCGACCCGCCGCGGGCAAGGCCTGCAAGTTGCGCGCCAGCACTGCGGCGGCGGCGGGATTGTGCGCGACGTCCAGAATCCAGCGTGGTTCGCCCGCGCCCGGGTCGATGATCTGGAACCGGCCCGGCAATCGCACCCGTCCCAGCCCCGCCGCGATGGCTTCGCGCCCGACGGGCAGGCGCGATTGCAACTCTTCCAGCGCGGCGATGGCCGTGGCGGCATTGTCGAGCTGGATCTCGCCGAACAGCGAGGGCGGCGGAAGCGAGAAATCCCAGCGCGGGCCCTGGTAGCGCCACTGCCCGTCCCGCAAACCGGAGCGCTTGAATTCCACGCCCAGGCGCTTCTGCACCGCGCCGCGCTCGCG
>JAFEGC010000088.1 GCA_018240265.1 Pseudomonadota bacterium
GATATTGACCGACTTTTTTGTCGATCCGCTCCACCGCTTCGCCTTTCCCGCTATGTTGCTGCAGAGGGAGGCGCGCCGCGGCGAACTGCAGCAGTGCGACATTGTGGTCGGTTTGCCCGGTCAGAAAGCACAGCAACTGTTCAAGCGCCTGGGAGCGGATCGGATATTTGCCGCCCACTCGTTCGTCAAGATTCTGAACTGGCGGCACATAACCCATCGCTATTTGCCCAAAGCCGTGGGCGGCGTGGCCGGCGTGGCGCTCAACGGCGTCGACTGGCTAGCCGGCGCCGTCCAAACTCTGACCAGCTGCGCCCGAGGGACCTGGTCCTGCGGACCCGAGGAAACGGCTGAGGCGCTGGAGCAAATCTGGGACAGGTCCACGACCGGGATTCATGTGGTCGGCGTGCGCAACGCCTGCTACCTAAAGTGGCGCTTTCAACAATGTCCGCAACTTGCTCCTCGCTTATTCATCGTGCGCAAGCGCCGCGGCACCGAACCGCTGGGATACTTCGTCTGCAGCGTCGAGCGCGACGGCATCGACATCCACGACTTTCACTTTGTCGATACGGACCGGTGGTTTTGCGCCGGCTTACGACAGCTGGTACGCGCTGCCAGGGCGCTGGAACGGCCCAGGATGTCGGTGGAGCTGGTCGTCACTCCCACTCTGCGGCGACAATTGTCGCGCCTGCATTTCTCTCTGCGACGCTCGCGCAGCGTGTTCGTGCTGCTGGGCACTGCAGCGCCGCCCGACTGCGACCACCTGGAATTCACACACGCCGATTGCGATGTGTGAGAGGGCCGGCGGCTCGCACGTGCGCGGCAGCCGAGACTTGCGGGCTTATTCGTAAGTCGCAGCAAACCAAGTGCCCCCCAGCGTATCGCGCGCGACTACCCGGTATTCGGCGATCAGCCAGCGCTTGATTGCGGGTTGTTCGGCGGTCAGCAGATTGTCGTAGCCGGTATCCAGGTAGACGAAGGCGGGCCGCGCGCGTTTGATCCGCTCGCCAAAGGTCAGCCATTGGTCCGCGGTCAGCAGTTCCAGCGCCCAACCGTTCTCGGGCACCGCCTGGCGCAGACCCGAGGCCAGCAGAATGCGCGGATTGCCGAACACGAAAATGCGATCGTTTGGATTGGCGTGTCCTACGGCGCCGGCAGCCGACTGCGCGTATTGATCTGCCTGCGGTACGGCCGACACTAGTCGATAAACCTTGAGCGTCACCAGACAGGGGAACGCCAGGGCCGCAGCCAGTATCGCGATGTAGGCAAGACGCTTCGCTCCCAGCCGTGGTGTGACACGCAACTGACGTAAAACCGCTTCGATCCCAAGCGCGGCGAGAATGCCGAAGGGCACGAACATCTGGTTGAAATGAAATGCCCAGAAGTAGCGGTATTGCAGCAGGATGCCGCAAGCGGCTAGTCCGATCCAGCTCATAGCAAGCAAGCCCGGAAGTGCGCCCGCGTCACCATGCATTTCGCGACGCAGAGTCACCAGGCACCCAAGCAGGGCCAATGGCTGCCAACACAGCGTGGCTTCGACGAACCACTTGACCGAGCCCGCCATCTGCGACACTTCGCGGTCCCGCTCCACGTACGATGCGAATGGATGGGAGAAATTCGTCCACAGCATCTCGGCCAGGGCTCCCTTGGCGGCGAACCAGGCGAGCATCACACCGACCACCGCTAAGAATCCGGCGGCCACGGCAAAGTAACCCGCGAGGCCGGGCCAGCACGTCCGGCGTTGACTGCGGTGCCAACGGCTCCAGACCGCGGTCAGCAACAGCCCCAGGGGCACAACGAGCATGGTCGTGACGAATAGACCGGCAAGCCCCGCGGACACCCCTACGATGAACAGACGCCCGGACGAAATCGGGCCGGGGTCGAAGTGTCCGCAAATCGCCCAGGCGCCGAGCACGATGGGCAGGGCAACCAGGCCATCCGGCTGTGTCAGGTGCCAGGCACTTGCCGCCACATAGAAACACCCGACCGAAGTCAACGGCAGGACCCGGCGGATCAAGGGACTGCGGATCGATCGCGCCGCCATGTCCGTCGCGAGATAGGCCGCCGCGGCCAGCCAGATCGCCTCCATGATGTGCAGTCCCAAGGCATCGAAGCCGAACAGGCGCCCGGCGAGCCAGTAGAAAATATAGACCCCGGGTTGCTTGACGTCCCAGAAGTCCTTGTAAAGGACCTCGCCCGCGTCCATAGCCTTGGCGCCGTAAAGATATAGAGCCTGATCGCCGGTCAGCGGCAGACGCAGATGGCTCAGAATTATGACCGCGCTGGCGGTCATCAAGGAGATCGAGAACTGGTTGTAGAGGCGATGATGCCTGAGCAGCTCGAGCAGAGCGTCCAGGCGACGATTAAGCATGTTTCAGCGTAACCACTCGGCGGCGGGCTCTCAAGCACCGCGGTCGTGTTGTAGCCCTTTTTGTAGATTACGCCGCGTACGCGACACACCAGACAAGATCGTCGGTGAGGTACGGCAACAGCATTTCCTTGGGCAATAAGTTTACTGCACCAGCCATCCAGCTGTCGTCGCCGCGCGCGTGCCGCAGCAGTTCCGCGGCCCGGTCGGCGCGAATGTTCTTGATGTGGATGCCGGTGGTGATGCGTGTGAATCCGGCGCTTTGCAGCGCGCACTTGAGCGAATGCCGGCTGAACAGGTGCACCACCGTCGGCGGCGACAGCTCGTGCCACTTGGTTCCCTGCAGCCGGGCCATGACGCTGCGGTGGTTCCAGGTCTCGATCAGCAGCACGCCGCCCGGTTTCAGCCAGCTGCGCACGCGGCGCAACACCGCGAGCGGATCCGACAAGTGCGCCACGATCTGCAACATCAACACCGCGTCCACGCGCTGCGGCGGTGTAAAGGATTCGGCGACCCCGCAATGCACCTGCACTCCCAGCCGCTCACGCGCGTGTCTGGCCATGCGCTCATTGGGCTCGATGCCGATCACGCCCCATCCCATTTCCTGCAGGCCCTGCGCGACGAACCCGGCGGCGGCGCCCACATCGATGGCCAGTCCCCTGCCCGCCAACCGGCGCAGCTTGCGCCCGTAGAATCGCCCCTGCCTTACCAGATGCGCGGAGGACAGGTAATCCACGTAGCCACTTCCGCCGCCGAAGAAATAGTCATCGCCGAACAGACGTGCGACACTGTCCGCTGCGTACGGCACGTCGAAGACACGGTGCCGGCAGCTCGCGCACTCGTACAAATCGTAGCCACGCACGGCGCCAACGTGCCGCGCCGCGTCCCTGCACAACGGGCAATCAAAGGCATGAGCGGTGATCGCCGGGGATCTCGACTCCCGGTTGGTGAAGCGTGGTAGTTCGACTACGTTCATGAGCCGCGCCGGTCCTGCGACTCAGTGAAGCACCCGGAACATAAACTTTCAACGAGGGGAACTGACAATAAGCCCTCGACCTGCGGGGACTTCCGCCTTGCGGACGGCGCGAACCGACAGGCGGCGGCACGGCGCGGCTTTCAGCAAATTCGCAAGCGTCCCGTCAGGCGGCGCAGTCGCTGTGCCGCGGATGCAGCAAGAATTCGCCGTGAGCGGCGCGCTCAGTCCACGAGCGAGCAGCGTCCATTGCGCAGCACGTAACGCTCACTCGTACGCGGACAAATGGCGTCGGCGTTGCCGGTGAGAGGCAAAGCCAGGCGTTCGCCGTAGCGGCTCATCCATCCGATCTGCCGCGCCGGCACGCCCACCATGAGTGCGAAGTCGGGCACGTCGCGGTTTACCACGCTGCCGGCGCCGATGAACGCATGACGGCCGATCACGACACCGCAGACGATGGTGCAATTCGCTCCCAGCGTGGCGCCGGACTTGACCAGCGTGTCGCGGTATTCATCCTTGCGGCTCACCGCCGAACGCGGATTGTAGACATTGGTGAACACCATGCTGGGTCCGCAGAACACGTCGTCCTCCAGCGTGACGTTGTCGTACACCGACACGTTGTTCTGGATCTTGACGTTGTCGCCGATGCGAACCTTGTTGCCCACGTAGACATTCTGACCCAGGGAGCAATCGCGGCCGATCACCGCGCCACCCGAAACATGCACCCAGTGCCAGACGCGCGTGCCCTCGCCGACGGCAGCGCCCGGATCGACGATGGCGGTGGCGTGTATTTTGGCCGGCATCTCAGTACTCCAGGGGCAGCGCCACGCGACGGCCGTCGCGAGCCGACAGGTAGCTCGCGATCAACAGCTCGAGCGAGCGCAGGCCCTCGCGGCCATCGGTGTCCGGTTGCGCCGCTCCGCGCAGCACCTTGACCACGTTGTCGTAGTAACCGGCGTGCCCGAATCCGTACACCGAGGTAGTGGCATAGCTTGCCGATTTGACCTGCTCGTCCTGCGGCGACGGCTCCGCGAACTCCCAATGCTGGATCTCGTTCACCGCCACTCCGCCGACGCGCACCGATCCCTTCTCACCCAGGATGGTGACTGAACCTTCCAGGTTGCGCGGATAAGCCAGCATGGTCACGTTGATGGAACCCAGCGCGCCGGACCGCCAGCGTATGCCGACGGTGGCTGTGTCCTCGACCTGGATGTCGCGTGCCAGCGTCGCGACGTAGGCTTGCACGCTTTCCACCGGCCCGATCAGCCAGTCGACCAGGTCGACGTAGTGGCTGGCCTGGTTCATCAGGGCGCCGCCGTCGAATTCCCAGGTCCCGCGCCAGCTGGCGCTATCGTAGTACGACTGCGGGCGCGACCAGAACACGTTGATGGTCACCATGTAGATGCGGCCGAAACGGTTGGCGTCGATGGCCTGCCGCAGAAGCTGCAAGGTGGCATTACGCCGGTTCTGTTTCACCACCAGCAGATGCACGCCGGCTTGATCGCATTCGCGCACCATGTGCAGACCGTCGTTCCAGCGCGTGGCCATCGGCTTTTCCGTCACCACGTGCCGCTGCGCGCGCGCCGCGAGCACGGCCTGCTGCGAATGCAAGCCGCTCGGCGAGCAAAGCACCACCACGTCGGCATCCGATCGCTGCAGTAGATCTTGCAGGCTGGGGTAGCCCTCAACGCCCGTGCGCGCCTGCGCCACCGCCAGGGCTTTCGGATCGGTGTCGCACACGCCGACCAGCTGCAGATCATCCCGGTACTGTTCGATGGCGTTGAAGTGATTGGCGGCAATGCGTCCGCATCCCACGACGGCGATGCGGATAAGCCGTCCGGCGATGGGTTTGGGAAGATTGTGGATCAAGGTTCGTACCTCCGCTCAGACCGGGATCTGCAAATCGGGATTCTGCGCGAGCTCATCCAGGGTCTGCGGATTGCGCAGCGCGGCGCGGTTCACCACCACCTTGCCATTGAGGACATCGCGCGCCGCGCGCTCCGAGGTCTTGCCACTGTGCGTGGTGGGAATGCCGCTGACTTGGGCAATGACCGTGGGAACGTGATTGGGCGAGGCCCGGGTGTTCAATTCGCGCTTGATACGCAGCGACAGCGCACGGTCCAGCACCGTGCCGGGCGCCAGCACCACCAGCAGCACCAGCCGGCTCCCGCCTGGTTCGCGCGGCGCCTGCTGCTCCACTGCCATGGCCTGCAGCACGCCGGGGATGGTCTGCACCACCGAGTAGATTTCCGCGGGACCGATGCGAACGCCCCTCACCTTCAAGGTTCCGTCGGAGCGGCCCAGGATGCGCGCCGAGCCGCGCGGCAGCAGCCGCACATTGTCACCGTGGGTCCACACGCCCGGATTCTGCGAAAAATAAGCCTCGTGGAAGCGCACTCCACCCTCGTCTCCAAACACGCCCACCGGCCTCGACGGGAAAGCCTGCGCGCACACCAGCTCACCCTCGCCATAACGGGACATTCCCGCCTCGCTCATCACACGTACGTCCAGTCCCAGGCTTACGCTCTGGCTTTCGCCGCGATACACGGGCATGAGCGGATTGCCCAGCACGAAACAGCCGATGATGTCGGTGCCGCCGGAGATCGAATGCACCGGTACGCGTTTGATTGCGGTCCGGATCCAGTCGAACTGCGAATCGTAGAGAATCGAGCCGGTGGATTCGATAGCGCGCAGCGCCTCGAAACGCACCGAATCGCACGGCACGACCCCCGCCTGTTCCAGGGCGTGCAGATACGTTGCGCTCGTGCCGAACACGCTCACCGCTTCACGATCTACCAGCTGCAGCAAGAACCCCGGCTCGGGAAAGGTGGGCGAACCGTCGAACAGCACGATCTGCGTGCCGCAGGCTAATGCTGACAGCTGCCAGTTCCACATCATCCAGCCGGTCGAGGTCTGGAACAGCAGACGATCCGCCGTTCCCAGGTCCGTGTGCAGCACCAATTCCTTGAAGTGTTCCAGCAGCGTTCCGCCGATGCCATGCATCAGGCATTTCGGCGCGCCGGTGGTGCCGGAGGAAAACAGGATGAAGCCGGGGTGGTCGAACGGCAGGTCTGGCCACTCGGACATGGGCCAGGGTTGCGCCGACAAGCTCTGTCCCAGCGTTTCGACCGGGACGCCCGCCAGCTCCGCGGCCGGCCACTCGTCGAGGACGATCAGCCGCTGCAGGCTGGGCAGCGAGCGGACCACGTTCTCCACCCGCTCGGTAATCTCGCGCCGGACGCCGTGGTGGGTGAATTCAAGATGGCACAACAGCAATTTCGGTCGCAGCTGCCCGAAGCGGTCGAGCATCGCGCCCTCGCCCAAGTCGGGCGGAATCGAAGACCACACGGCGCCCGCCGCCGCAGCCGCGAGACAGGCCACCACCGCGTGCCGCGAATTGCGCACGATGGCGCAGACCCGGTCTCCCGGTTCGATACCGAGCTGGCGCAGCCGACCCGCCAGTCTCTCGACCTCGGCCCGCAGCAGCGCGCGCGAGCACTCGTCGCGCCTGCCCGCCTCATCCACTGCCAGCATCGCGCAGCGCGATTCCCCCGCCGCGTCCAACGGCCGCAGCAAGGCCCGCGCGAAGTTCAGGCGCACGCCTGGAAAGAACCGGGCGTGTTCGCAATCGCCGGCCGTCAGCGCAGGCGTGGCGTTGCCGCACCAGGGCAGTTCGCTCCAGTGCAGCAGCAGCTCCCAATGTCTGCCGGGCTCGCGGCAGGCCCAGTCGTGCAACTGCTGGTAATCCGCGAAGCGCAGGCCGGTTTGCGCCTCACAGTGATCCTTGAACCGCGCCATGGCGCTGGCCGCGACGCGTGAGGCATCCACCGGCAGGTACACATCACCCTCAATCACGCGGCCCCCGATAGCCCGGCAAGGCGCTGACGTAGCGCACGATTTTGCCCAGGCTGTCGAAATTGTCCGGGCGCACGTCCTTGCGATCGATGCTCACGCCGTAGGTGTCTTCCAGGTACAGCATCAGGCGCACGAAGCCCAGACTGGTGAGAATGCCGTTCTTGAGGAAGGAGCGCTCATCGTCTCCGCCGATCAGCGACTCGGCATCGCCGAAATGAAAATTGTCATCCAGCCAGTCGATGACACCCTGTCGCAGCGATTGGTTCATGATCGACGCCCCCGCGAGATCCTCATATCAAAATTGCCGGTAGATGAACGTGCTGGCGCCCACCGGCACGAACAGCATCAGGAACACCACCACCATCCCATAGGCCGCGCCGCGTACCCAGGCCGGCAGGTCGAAAAACCGCTCGCGGAAGCGGCGCCAGCGCTCAAGATCCAGCAGGTGATACAGGATCACCGTGCCGAAGGCGAGCAGCAGACTGATCCCGACCGTGATGCCGATATCGGGGCGGTCCGCGCCGGAGCTGTGAACGAGGCCGGTGAAGAATCGCCCCGTCTGCGCGATCGATTGTGAACGAAACGGCACCAGCGACAGCAGGAAAAAGCCCTGGGTCAGCAGCCAGGACACGAACGCGTAGCCGGCGCTGCGCCGGCGCTGCACGTAGCGTCGATCGGCTCGGCACAGGCCGCGGTAATACTCGTCCCAGCGCCGGTGTACGATCATCCCCAGGCCGTGCATGACACCCCATAGCACGAAGGTAGCGGCCGCTCCGTGCCACAGCCCCGATGCCAGGAACACGATCATCATGCACAGGTCGAGCCGGCCCCGCAGCCAGGTCCGTCCGGTCGAAAGCTGCCCGTAGATGTAGTCGAACAACCAGCGGTTCAGGGTCATGTGCCAGCGGCGCCAGAACTCCGGCAGGCTGCGGCTGAGGAACGGCGAATCGAAGTTCGGCGCCAGCTCGATGCCGAACAGCAGCGAACAGCCGATGGCGATGAGGCTGTAGCCGGCGAAATCGGAAAACACCTGCACCATGTAGCCGATGATGGCCGCCCAATGCGCCGACGTGGAAAAGCTCGCGTCGTCGGCAAACACCGGATCCACCAGCGTCTGCCCTACGGAATCCGCGATCCAGGCCTTGAGCACGTAGCCCATGAGCATCGTCGCAGCCGCCGACGCGAGCCGCTGAGGAAGGAGCCCGCGCGGCTCGGCCAGCTGCGGCAGCAACTCGTTGCCGCGTGAGATGGGGCCGGCGGTGAGCTGCGGGAAATAACCGGCGAACAGCAGGAAATCGAGCAGCGAACGGCATGGAGGATATCGCCCCAGGTAGACATCGAACACGTAACCCAGCCGCTGCAAGGTATAGAAGGAAATGCCGAGCGGCAGCAGCACGTGCAGCACCGGGACCGAGGCATGCAGCCCCACCGCCGACAGCATGAGATTGAACGACTCGGCGAAAAATCCAACGTACTTGAAGAACGCCAGCGCGCCCAGGTTCCACGCCAAACTGATCCCGAGCAGCAGCCGGCGGTAGCCCTGCCGTGAGCCTTCGAGCGCACCAAGCCGGCGCGCCACCCCGAAATCGAGCAGCGCCCCACCAACCAGCAAGGGCAACAGGCGCCAGTTCCAGCAGGCGTAGAACACCCAGCTCATCAGCAGCAACCAGCCGTTCTGCGCGATGCGATTGCGCGGCAGCAGCCAGTACGCAATGAATGCCAGCGGCAGGAAGAACAGGAACTCCACTTCGACGAAGCTCATCCCTATCTCCCCGCCGCCATGGCCGGCGTCGAAGTCAAAAAACCAAGATCATGGTCCAGTGCCCAGGCGGCGAATTTCAAGTTGCCGGCCGCGTTGACGTGGTCGAAGTCCTCCATGAAATCCGCATCCTGCAGCGGGGTCGTCCAGGTCAGATCGATCACACGCACGCCCTGCGGCTCGGCCAGCTCGCGCACGTCCTGGGCGAATCGGCTCAGCGTGGTGCGTTTCGCGGTATCGGTGAGCGTTCCGGGTTTGCGCGGGAACAACACGATGGTCATGTCGAGCTGCCGCGCCCTGGCGAACTCGACGATGTCGTTGAGCGCCTGCACCTGCGCCGGATTCCAGATGCATTGCTCGCCCTTCTCGATCATCGTCTGCCAGGCCGCGGTCTTGGCTTGTTCTTCGGAGGCCGGCCGCGTCACCGGCTTGCCATGGGCGAGCCGCGCCAGGCGTATCAGCAGTTCGGTCTGGAACCGGTCGTAGATCAGCGCAGATGCCGGAATGAGCGTGCGGAACTTGTTCTGCAGGTAATTGCGGTTGAAGCCATTGAGCCCGTGGGCCCACACGTCCGCGGCGAAATCGCCGGCCGTCCAGGCACGGGCCGGTATGTTCCAGTCCGGCGCGCCGGCCTCCCGCGGGCAGGTGTCCCACCACTCGGTCAGCAGGATCATGCGCGCCAGGCGATCCCGGACCCGATGACCGGCGGTATCGCGCTCATCGATGAGCGGCTG